>CAZVCX010000001.1:0-3108 GCA_964626375.1 uncultured Dehalococcoidales bacterium
TTCCCTGAACTTGATTTTTTGCCTTATGAAATTCCTTCCTCTTTCTCTTCCAGGGCCATGTGGCAGAGATTGCAGTTGTTGTCTTCTCTGATTCTGGGAGAATCAGAAGCTAAATCATCCTTGATAGTGACTTCAGCTTTTGCTGTAGCAACTCGAACTATCTCTCAATCAGATTTTGCTGCTGCCTCTCGCGTTTTGAAGAAGGGGATGAAGGCTGACCTTTCAGGTTTACTTTGGGAATGGCAGTCCATGGGGTACAGGATGGAGGATGTCGTTGAAATTCCTGGAACGATGTGCCGTCGGGGAGGCATTATTGATATTTTTTCCCCTGGCGATAATTTGCCAATGCGCATTGAGTTCTACGGTAGTCGAATAGAGAGTATAAGATTCTTTTTCCCCGAGAGCCAGCGGTCTACTGATATGGTGGATGTGGTGACAATAGTTCCTCCCAGAGAGGTTTTGATACCGGCAGGGAAGCATGACAATTCAATTGATATGAAAGGTTGCAGTGATGAAGTGTGCCAGCGGCTGCAGGATGATTTGCTTAAGATGAAGCGAGAGCAAGAGGTTTCGGATCCTCTCGTTTACCTGCCACTTTTCAATGAGGGGAGTGTACTCGATTATCTGGGAGAAGAAGCTCTACTGGTCCTCGACGCTCCGGATGACATTGAAGCGTCGATTGATGGGATGTGTTGTGAAGCGAACAAAATTCTGGAGAACAGACAACAACAAGGTAAAATCCCTCGTAATTTTCCCTCCCCTTATTTTCCATGGGGGGAAATAAGGAGGAGAATGGGCTCCAGGAAGCGTTTGAGCCTGGAGTCATGGAGTAGGGCGCAAGATGACTATCAGTTTCTTCCTTTTTCTATGGCGGAGAAGTATGGAGGTCAGGTGGAGAGGTTTCTTGTGGAAGCTGGAGAGTTGCAACAGAGTAAACAGCGTTTGGTCATAGTCAGCCGGCAGGCCGATAGGCTTACTGAACTGTTTCGCGAAATGGGAATGGATCTGGCACCCTCTTTCGAATTGCGGGGTACTCCTCTCCCCGGCTCTGTCACACTGCTGCAAAGTTCGCCGGAGCATGTTCCTCAGGCTCTGCTCTCTGAGGGTTGGGATATGAGTTCACTGCGATTAGTTACGGATGCTGAGTTGTTCGGCGTTACAAAAAAAGCGCGCGTAGAGAAAAAGGCTTCTGCAAATCGGCACTGGCTTACTCACCATCTGGTGGTGGGAGATTACGTAGTCCATGTTGACCATGGCATTGGCAGGTTTAAAGGGTTGGTTCGCATGGCTGCTGGTGAGGGGGAGAAGGAATATCTAGTTCTGGAGTATGCCGGAAATGACAGGCTATATGTTCCTTATAATCATGTGGAGAGGATTAGCCCTTATATTGGTGCATCGGGTAAAAATCCTTCCTTGAGCAGGTTGGGGACGCAGGAGTGGGGCAGGATCAAACAAAAAGTTAAAGAGTCCGTTGCGGATATAGCAAAACAGATGCTTGCAATTTATGCCTCTCGTGAGGTAAGTCGTGGGTTTGCTTTCTCTCCCGACACTTTATGGCAACGGGAGTTGGAGGCCTCCTTTCCCTATGTGGAGACTGCCGACCAGCTTGATGCTATCAAGGCTGTTAAAAATGATATGGTTAGGCCGAGGCCTATGGATCGTCTTATATGTGGAGATGTAGGGTATGGAAAGACGGAGGTAGCCCTCCGCGCGGCCTTTAAAGCGGTAATGGATGGCAAACAGGTGGCGATGCTGGTCCCTACTACTGTGCTGGCTCAACAGCATTTCACGACTTTTAGAGAAAGATTGCAGGCTTTTCCTGTAAGGGTAGAGATGCTGAGCCGCTTCTGCTCTCGAGATGAGGAGCAAGGAATTGTTCAGGGGTTGTCCAGTGGAGCTGTAGATATTTGCATTGGCACGCATCGTCTGCTGCAGAAAGATATTTCCTTCATGGACTTGGGGTTGGTGATCATTGATGAAGAGCAACGCTTTGGTGTGTTGCAGAAGGAAAAAATGAGGCAAATGAGGAGGGAAGTAGATGTTCTTACTTTGAGCGCTACTCCTATACCGCGCACTCTGCATATGTCCTTAACCGGTATAAGGGATATGAGTATCATTGAAACTCCTCCTGAAGAACGCCTTTCTGTTAAAACTTACATTGGGCTCTATGATGAACAGTTGGTGGAACGGGCAATTCAACACGAACTTGAAAGGAACGGGCAGGTGTTTTTCGTGCATAACCATATTGAAAGTATGTTTCTCGTTGCTGGAAGGTTGCAGACACTGGTCCCAAAAGCTCGAATTGCTGTAGCTCATGGGAGATTGACTGAGTGGAGTTTAGAGGATGTGATGTCGCAGTTCATTGCTGGAAATTATGATGTGCTGGTTACCACGACCATTATTGAATCTGGGCTGGATATACCTAGCGTAAATACACTGATAGTTGACCATGCTGATAAATTTGGACTGTCTCAACTTTATCAATTGAGAGGGCGAATAGGTCGCAGCAGTGAGCGGGCATACGCTTATTTTTTATTTGATAGTAAGGAGCGAACGGCTTCTAAAGCTTACCAGCGGCTTAGATCCATCTTTGAGGCCAGTGAGTTGGGAGCGGGCTTTAGTATTGCTATGAAGGACCTGGAAATCAGGGGCGCAGGTAATTTGTTGGGTTCTGCGCAAAGTGGTCATATAGCTGCAGTGGGGTTTGAGCTTTATTGCCAGTTACTAGCTAGAGAGGTTGAGTGGTTGAAGAAAGGTAAGCTTGATAAAGCTGAAACGAGAGAAACGAAGAAGTCCCCTGAGCTATCTCTGCCGTTGGTCGCTCTCATACCAGAAGAATATGTTCCCGATATGGGGGCTCGCTTGAATCTTTATCGACGGCTGGAGAAGCTGGAGACTAAGAGAGACGTCGAAGAGATGTCGGAGGAATTTCGAGATAGATTTGGAGAGCTACCCCAGCAAGCAATCAATCTCCTCTATGTAGTTAAGATAAGAGTTCTTGCTGCTGGAGCAGGGATACAGTCAATCTGTTTTCAGGGGAAGATCTGGCAAAAAGAATGGAGATTAGCAGGGTTGCTGTTTCACAAATAGAAAACGGTAAACGAAGAA
>CAZVCX010000002.1:0-2802 GCA_964626375.1 uncultured Dehalococcoidales bacterium
AGCGCCGCCGCCGCTTTTGCCCGTTTTCTGGCTTCAGGGGCGAAATTACGGATATGGTAACCTTTGGGGCTTTTATCATGACCTGACAAGATGCCCATAAGCCCCTTTCGTGTATTTATTTTTCTTTGGCGTTGCCGCTTTGCTTCGCTTTGTCTGGTTTTGCTTCGCTTCACTTTGTTTTGCTTGCGCAGCAATTTGGTATCGCGTCGTCCTGCCCTGGCCCAGTCGAGTTATGGCAACCTCCACCATCCCGTCGGAATGCGATAATGTTTGTATTTCTATCATGACTTGTTCACCAAACTCCCAGCCATGCGGAGATCCATCAATATAAATGGTAACTTGGTAACGCCAGCGCTTTGGCTGACCGGCGCGACAATAAGGGCATCCTTCTCCCAGGCAAAGTTGGGACCGCCTGCCCATCCAGTGTTTTGCGATGCTCTTGATTGAGCTGATGTCGATGACGGCATTGACGGTCTCCCCTTCGTTGATTTTGAGCCACATACAGGTGAACCTCCCTTTTTTTGTTCTTTTTGTTCATTGCTTATGCTTACGCTTCGCTTATGCTTACGCTTCGCTTTACTTACGCTTTGCTTTGCTTCGCTTCCGCTTCGCTTCGTTACGCTTGGTGGGGAGTCTATAAGAGCAATTGCTCCGTTAAGGTGGGACGGGACCAGGTCGAGGTAAATTGCGGTGGTGTTGATGTCCGAATGACCCAGCAGTTCCTGTACTGCCCTGAGCTGTGCGCCCTGCTCAATGAGGCGCGTCGCGAAGTAGTGCCTCAGCCCATGCGGCGTCAAGTCGTCAATGCCGGCTTTGTGCCCGTAAAACTTGATGATCCTGTAAAGTCGTCCCCTCTGGATGGGGAAAAGTGGTTCTGACAGGGGAATCTGCTCGTTAGCGATGTAATCGAACAGAGGCTCTCTAAGTGCGTTCGCCAGGGGGATGGACCTGTCCTTCCCTCCCTTGCCACGCCGAACAAAAATATAGCCGTCCGATATATCGGACGGCTTGAGGTGCAATAGTTCGGATGCGCGGAGCCCTGTAAACGCAAGCATAAGAATGATCAGGTAGTCGCGCTCGTTATGCTTGGCCCAGTTATCGTCTCGCTGCTCGACGGCCGATAGCAACGCGTCGATGCTAGCCTGCGAATGGTAGGCCGGTAGCTGCTTGGGTTTTCGAAATCGGATTGTGAGGGGTATATTCAGGTATTCCAGAAATGGCTTGATGGCGTGGTAGTAAAGCTGCACAGAACGGGGCTTGTACTCGTGGGACTTGAGCTCCGCGAGAAACATTTTCGCGGTTTGCGTCGATGGTTCGGATCCGTTTAACCAGGATAAATAAGAGGAAAGGCATTGCCGGTATCTCTCAAGTGTGGACCGGGATATGTCCCTGAACGAAAGCTCCGTGAGGTAGTCGTGATATGCTGCTGTAGTGGACGCGATGGTACCAACATCGGGCAAAACCAAGACCTCCTTTCAGAGTTGGAGAAGAGGAGAGAGCAGAATTGAGATCTGCCCGTTTTCGTACAGGGCAAGTAAACCTGTAAGCCGAGTTCTGTACTCCAATTTGGAGTGGTGGCCATCCATCTAGCCCTAACGTCGCCATCAGGGTCAAGCAACCAACCCGAGGGTTTCCGGCCGAGCACCGTAAACCTGGAATCCCCTAGCCGTCCTCTATAGACACACCCGGGGCAGTTTGTACCCTCCTATTCGGTCTTGCTCCGAGTGGGGTTTACCCAGCCGGCCAGTCACCTGACCGCTGGTGAGCTCTTACCTCACCATTTCACCCTTGCCCGCACCAGCTACAAGCCGGCCGCTGGCGGTGTGTTTCTGTGGCACTTTCCATAGGGTCACCCCTTCTGGGCGTTACCCAGCACCCTGCTCGGTGGAGCTCGGACTTTCCTCCCCGTTTTACAACGGAGCGACCACCCGGTCTACTTGCCCCATATATAGCTTACAGTTAATGGGCGGGTAAGTCAAATTCAAGGATTATTCTAAATACAGGATTCTGCCACAGTTATTGCATTGAACGATCTCGCCTGACCTAGCTTTCTGCCACTGGCCTGTGGGCAGAGCGATATGGCATCCTTCGCACTTACCTCCCTCCACCCGCGCCACTGCCCATCCACACGCCGACTTCAAACGATTATAGAGATCCAGGGCCTCGGGATCAATCGATGCCACCTCATTATGCCAGGCTCCCTCGAGTTCACGAATCTCGGCCTCAACTTCACCCTTGCTGTGACCCAGAGATAGCTGTTTTTCTCCCCAATCCCGCTGCAAAAACTCCAACTTCTCGTTACTGGTATGAACCTCCCCCTCCAACTCTTCCACCCTGGCCATAACTTCAAGCAATTCATCTTCCCCTTTCTCTTTCCTACTCTCCACGCTTGCCAGCTCGCTCTCCAGATTGGACAACTCCTTAGGATTCTTAACCGAGCCACTATAAAGTTTATAGTTGATCTGCTTCTTCTTGTTCTGCAGGTTTTCTATCTCATACTCCAGCTCCTTCTGCTTCTTCATCGCCGCCGCCAGGGACTGCTCTCCTGCAGCAAGCGCCTTTCTAGCTTCAACCAGAGCGCTATCATCATGCAGGGAGTTCTCAATTTCAGCTAAAGACTGTTTTCTCTTTTGTATATCCAGCTCCGTTTGCTGCAACCTGTATAGAAGTAACCCCGCATTCATATTAAAGATTATTGTACGAGCACAACGGGAACACTGTCAAAGAAGAACTTTATTTGACCATTTTTCGAGGGCGATGATAAACTACCCTGGGGCAGCGTAGCTCAGCGGTAGAGCAGAG
>CAZVCX010000003.1:0-6765 GCA_964626375.1 uncultured Dehalococcoidales bacterium
ATGCAGTAATAACCGTCCCTGCTTACTTCAATGACAGCCAACGCCAGGCAACCAAGGATGCTGGGACAATTGCAGGATTAAACGTTATCCGCATAATTAATGAACCTACGGCTGCAGCTTTAGCCTACGGCACAGATAAGAAAAACGAGGGAATCGTAGCGGTATATGACCTTGGCGGAGGAACATTCGATATTTCCATTCTGGAGATAGGCGAAGGAACCTTTCAGGTTAAATCAACCAGCGGGAACACGCATCTCGGTGGAGAGGACTTCGATCAGCGAGTTGTTGAGTGGCTTTGTGATGAATTTAAAAAGGATCAAGGCATTGATCTGAGAAACGACCGCATGGCGATGCAAAGGCTCAAAGAAGCCGCAGAAAGAGCAAAGTGCGAACTCTCAACTGTACAACAAACGGAAATAAACCTTCCATTCATTACGGCTGATGCAACGGGGCCAAAACACCTTAACATTACTCTAACGCGTTCCAAATTAGAGCAATTGACCGTGGACTTAATCGAACAAACAATTGAACCATGCAAGCAAGCACTACAGGATGCTGGAAGCCAGGTAAGCGAAGTTCTGCTCGTGGGTGGCCAGACTCGGATGCCTCTAGTACAGGAAAAGGTAAAGCAATTTTTTGGCAAAGAACCATCTAAGGGAATCAATCCCGACGAAGTTGTAGCTAGAGGCGCAGCCATTCAAGCAGGCGTCCTCAAAGGAGAAGTTGGAGAAGTCCTCCTGCTCGATGTCACCCCGCTTACTCTGGGAATAGAAACTCTGGGAGGAGTAAGCACACCTCTTATACCGCGCAACACAACGGTACCCACCTCTAAGAGCCAAATTTTCAGCACCGCCGGCGATAATCAACCTAGCGTAGAGATACACGTACTCCAGGGAGAGCGCCCTATGGCACAGGATAATCGGACTCTGGGGCGTTTCATGCTGGACGGCATTTTGCCAGCGCCACGAGGAGTACCACAGATAGAAGTGACCTTCGACATAGATGCAAATGGAATTCTGAAAGTCAGCGCGCTTGATAAAGGAACAGGGAAGGAACAGAAGATTACGATCACTGCATCCAGCGGACTGACTCAGGAAGATATAGAGAGAATGAGGAGAGAGGCAGAAGCACACGCCGCTGAGGATGCCAAGCATAAAGAAGAAGTTGAGCTATACAATAATGCCGATAATCTAGCATATAACGCAGAGAAAACACTCCGCGATGCCGGCGACAAGGTGCCAGCGGATATAAAGCAAGAGGTAGAAGCTAAAATAACTGATGTGCGCTCTGCTCTGCAGAGAAAAGACTCCAGCGCAGTTAATGGAGCCATGCAGGAACTATCACGGGCCATGCAGAAGATCGGACAAACTGTATACCAACAACAGCAGGGACAGGAACAGGGAGATAACAGCCGTGGTGGTTCAGAAGATGAAGGAACAGTAGAAGGCGAATTCCGCGAAGTATAAGAAGCATAGGGCGGATATGCTATAATAAACGCTTCTTTTCCCCCTCAGTTCCTTTTGGCTAGAGGGAGATGAGTTATGTGTTGTAGGGAGAATCGAAATGCCAGCTATTGATTTAGAAGAATTTGCACGCACTGCCGCCAGAATCAGAGATAAAGCAATAGAAGAAAACAGGTTAACCCATAACCCCAGCAGAGAAAAGTTAAGATCCCTGGTAGCAAAACAACCGGGAACAAGAAAGACTAAATATGGAAACTATGTAGCAGAAAGTGAGCCTTCATCCAGGGCAGCAATATTCACAAAGAATAGCGTTGACCATCACTTCGGTGAAGAAGAGTTACAATTGCTTGCTAAAGCCGAAAAAGCTTTAACAAGGGAAAGGCTGATCTCCGTCGACAGAATTGTGGGCAACTGGAAGAGCAAAACCGTCGTCAGATTGATAGTTCCTGAGAGATTTGCCCATGTAGCCTATGGAGGGGGCAATTTATTCCTGCCCGTTCAGAACGAAACGCTGCAGCCATCATATGTGATAGTAATGTTTGCCGATGAGAACTTTGAGCTCAATAAGACCAAGCCTTTACCCGAGAAAGACATTACCATCCGGTTAGCTATGCTAGATAAAGGAAGAGTCATTAAGATAGTCCGCAACGGCAACTACATTGGTGAATATAAAAAAGGTGTATTCGCCGCTGAAGACTGGGTTAGTAAAACTCAAAAAGGAGGCATATTTCTGCACAGCGGTTGCAGGGAGGACTATCTTCAAAGCTCTCGTGGCAGCTACAAGACCGTAAGATCTCTGCTCCTTGCCGTCAGCGCTAATGGCAAAACAACACTAACTGGCAGAATCCTTGCCAGAAAAGGAAACGAAAAATCATGGCTTGTCCAAGACGATGGAGGAACTCTCATGCCCGATGGGTCTTTTTATGGATTTGAAGCCGGAGGAATATTCGTAAAGACCGAAGGAGTAAACCCTGGGAACCAGACCGAGATTTTCTATGGCTTACTGAAACCAGACACCCTCTGCGAAAACGTCCATGTAACGGGAGCAGGAGATTTCGATTTCTACAACTTTGAGAGAACATCGAATGGAAGAGCTGTTATACTGAGAGAGAATTTCCTGCACGCTAGCTCATATATTGATGTTGACAGAATTGACAACCTGATTCTCATAACACGAGGGCCTCTAATACCAATAATATCAAAATTGACTCTAGAACAAGCTACAGCATTGATGATTTTGGGACAATCAATGGAATCCTCAGCTGGTGACCCCACGCAAGCAGGCAAAATTAAAAGCGAGTTCTTCTATGACCCTTTCATGGCTGGTGATAAAGCAGAGCATGCTAACAAATTCTATGAGATATTAAAGGGCCTTGACCATGTAAATTATTACCTATTAAATACGGGGGGAATCGGCGAAGGAGACCACTACGAGAACATTTCGGTAGATCAAAGCCTTGCTACTCTGGATTCCCTTATCAGGGGAGGTTTCGAGGACTGGGAAGATTCACCCGCGGGATTTAAAGTGCCCAATGCCATAAGATACGTGGATGATATCTATTTGCACCCGGAAAGGCTTTACACAAAAGCTGAATTTAAGGAAAGAAAAAGGGAGCTTTTTCAGTTTAGGCAAAAATCTGTTAGGGATCTCAACGATTCCCTGCATCCCAACATAAGAAAGGCTTTCGACTAATTCTCCAAATTCAATCGGCACTTTCTTAGAAATTTTGAGCTCTGAACACAATCGCGTGATCTCTAGCAACAATATTTTCTTGGAGGAGGATACGAAGTGGCTAAATCAAGTGAAATCTACGAAAGACTAAAGCAAGAGGAAAGGCAGATACAAGCAAAGCTAGACCAACTGGAGTCAAGTGCAATTTCCCCATCAGGAGAGAGGGAAGGCAGCCCTTTTGGCAAGAGGGAAGAAGGAGTGGACGAAGTTATGGCAATAGAGAAAAGAATAGCTCAAGAAGAGAGATTAAGATCCTTGCTTGCCAGCACAGCACATGCCTTAGAAAAATATGAAGCAGGCACTTATGGATTATGTGACATCTGTGGGCAACCCATAGAGCAAGCCCGTCTTGAAGCATTACCCCAGGCAAGCTTATGTTTGAGTTGCAAAGCAAACCAGGCAAAGGATGCAAAAGGTACAAGATAAGAGGAAAGTTGTTTTATCCTTGCTGGTGATCCCCCTGGTAGTCGCTCTTGATCAAATAAGTAAGCTCTGGGTTCGAGCAAACTCACCACAAATAGAGCTATTGCCAGATTTGCTCAATATAGTTCACGTTGAGAATCGCGGTGCTGCTTTTGGTTTATTCGACAACCAAACTCTCTTTCTTGTTGCTGTCGGCATCATCAGCCTGGTAGTAATAGTGCTAATCCTTCGATATTTGTCTCCTGCTACAATTCTTAGCATCGTGTCTGTCAGCCTGATACTGGGAGGTGCAGTTGGCAACTTGATAGACCGCATTTCCCGCGGAAGCGTGACCGACTTCATCGAATTTCACGTACAGGACGTTTTTCTGTGGCCAGCATTTAACTTCGCTGATTCCTTCGTAGTCATAGGCACCCTAACATTTATCCTATCACTATTTCAAAATGGATTCTTTAGCAAGAATTATAAACAAGGATACAAGGATGGAGATTAAAACGATCCAAGTTGATCCGGCTATAGAGGACAGGCGCCTAGATAAGTATCTGGCACGGACTTTAACTCAGTTTTCCCGTTCGAGCATAAAGAAACTTATTGAACAAAATCGCGTGCTGGTTAACGAACAAAAGGCAAGAACCAGCTTGAAATTGAAGGAGACTGACAGGATAACCATCATGCTACCAACTCTACCAGAGCGCCCTTCTCCCGAGGAAATAACGCTAAACACAATTTATGAAGATGAAGACATCTTGGTCATAAACAAGCCCCCCGGACTAATCACTCATCCATCACCAGGGCATACCAATCATACGTTGGTTAATGCTCTTCTATCACTTTGCCCCCATATGGATATCGGTAATGACCCCATGCGCTCTGGTATAATCCACAGATTGGATAAGGATACTTCAGGCCTTATCGTGATCGCCAAGAGCGATCCTGCTCGCAGATATATCACAGACCAATTTAAAGCTCGCACCGTAAACAAAGGATATCTCGTTCTGGTGAAGGGAAAATTAGCTCCCAAAAGAGGCATAATCGAAGCCCCCATAGGCAGAGACTACCATCATCGCAGGCAAATGACGATAGTTGAAAAGGGGAAAGAAGCTATCTCCAAGTATGAAGTCAAGGAATACTTTGAAGGCTACACCTTGATAGAAGTGAATACGCTGACAGGACGCACCCACCAGATACGAGTACACTTAAAAGCTATTGGCTATCCCGTAGCGGGCGATCCGGTTTATGGCTCAAGGGCATCATTTCTGCCCAGACAATTCGTCCATGCTCACTATCTGGGTTTCCATCTCCCCCGTAACAGCGAATACCACGAATTCAGATGCGCCCTACCCGAAGACCTGGCAAAAGCGTTAAGCTATCTCTCGCCCGGTCAAAACAACTATGAACTCGTTTGATTCTCGTAAACAGTATTTTTATATATACCCAGCGGGAGTTTAGTCTCCATCTCTTCTTTGATCCAACGCAAACAATCCACGGGAGCTTCATAGGATAGAACGAGGCATGCACAAAGAATGTCAACAAAGCTAACACCAATGTTATCAACCTGCTTTTGGATAGCGGTTTTGACGTAATTTCTCGTATGCTCATAGTCATCCACCGAAGTTAAGGCACCTCGGGCACTATAGGCAACTCCTTTAAACGTGGCTGCCATTTCAGCCACTGGCACATGATTTTCACTCACGGCCAATTCCGCCTCATCAGGTGCAGGAACAATACAACCAACTGGCGTGGCTACGCGCCATCCCTTCGGCCATGGACCATAAAGCGGATCGTTGCAATTAATGACTGTTATCTTGTCAAATGCAGTCATTGCTCTCATCAGAGAATTGTAACCGGTAATATCGAACTTCGGGCTGTTCAGCAAAGCGAGCACTATTTTATCAGGATGAGCACGCTTGGCTGCCAAAGCCATCTCGATTGGATCATCATATGTACCCACTACCTGTCCGAAATCCAGACTCAAGACCGTTGACCCTCCACAGCTTATACCATCGAAGGCTACAAAGTTATCTTTAAGCTTCAGTTCATCTATAACACCTGCGATGATTCGACCCACCGTTGGATGCTGACATCCTGGACAATTAGCGAGAGGCGGCGACGGCATCAACCTCGGTAAGCCGGCTACCTTCTCCCTGATAGGATCCTCATTCGGCACCTCCAGAGTGGCAAACACCTCTATTGCCCAGTGAGGACACATTCTGGCACAAACCCCACAGGTATTGCATTGCTCTGCCTTGACTACGACGGGCAGGTTACATCCAAGGGGCCCGATTCTCCCCCTATCCATCTCCAGACATTCACGAGGACAAAACTGTACGCAATAGCCACATCCATGGCAGCGAGCTTCGTTAATAACAACTTCACTGGAAAACATCATATCCTCCTTAGTATTCCTTTTCCGCTGGCATAGATACGATGGGGGAAACGCTAAACCTCAACTGGCATTGCAAGCACCGACTTGCTTCCTTAGCCGCCATATCTCCGGTAAACCCAAGCTCCACCTCGGGGAAATCCCCATTTGAAGAAACTGCCATCCGCTGCGCAACTGGCACACGGGGCATTGAAACGCGATTCAGATCCGCAAAACCATCTACCTTTTCTGCTCTCAGGCTTGGTCCTGCCACCTCGACCCTCCTTCCTCTTATATCACCATTGCCACCCAAATATTTATCAATAACAACTGCTGCCTTCTTTCCCATGGCTATCGCCTCAACGACAGTAGAGGGTCCGCTGACCACATCACCCGCAGCATAAACGCCTAGCATATGCGTCATCACTCCGCTGTTATCAACTGCAATCAACCCCCTACTACTAACTTGTAGAGAGTCATCCTCTCCTATAAACGAAGTTTCAACCGTCTCTCCAATAGCTGCGATGAGAGAGTTGAACTCAAGAATATACTCACTTCCCTCAACGGGAATTGGCCGCTGCCTACCGCTGGCGTCTTTCTCTCCCAACTTCATCTGAACGCATTCAACCTGGAGATAATCCCCCTTTCTGATTATCCTCACAGGGGTGGTGAGGAACCTAATTTCAATTCCTTCCTCCAGCGCTGCCTCCACCTGTTCAACATCAGCAGGCATCTCTGCCCGAGAACGCCGGTATAGAATAGTTATCTTCCGCGCCCCCATTCGC
>CAZVCX010000004.1:0-4671 GCA_964626375.1 uncultured Dehalococcoidales bacterium
GATTCTTCCCGGCTGGCAAACGGTACAGCAGGTAATTCCGGAGAGGCTACCGAGCGCGGCGGAGCCGGCAGCTGGCAAACTTACTCGATTTGCGGGAAATCCCATCCTCAAGGCCGTGGTAAAAAATCCATGGGAATCCCGATACGTCTTCAACCCCGGTGCAATAAGACTGAAAGACAGAATTTACATCCTGTACCGCGCCTGTGGTACGGATGAAGTTTCCCGCATCGGACTGGCCATAAGCCGGGATGGCTTTCACATAGAGGAGAGACTCGAAATTCCGGTATTCGAGCCGGAAACGGAGTGGGAGACAAATGGCTGCGAGGATCCCAGGCTCATTCTCATCGGCAAACGCATCTACATATTATATACCGCCTATAGCCACGCCGCTGCCCAGATCGCCATGGCTTCTATCGGGCTGGAGGACTTCCTGAACCGCCATTGGAAGAGGTGGAAAAGGCATGGCCTTGTCTTCCCCGAACTTGATGACAAGGACGCCACCCTGTTTCCAGAAACATTCGACGGCCGCTATGTCATGTACCACAGAATTGAGCCCAGCATCTGGATTTCCTTCTCCGATAGCCTCGAATGCCCCTGGCCTCGAGAAGACCACCGCATATTACTGGGCCCGGGGACGGGCATGGCCTGGGATGGATTGAAGATCGGCGGCGGATCCCAGCCGATCAAGACCAGATATGGCTGGCTCGTCATCTATCACGGCGTTGACCGCTCCTTCATATACCGGCTCGGCGCACTGCTGGTAGCGCTGAATGATCCGGGGCAACTGCTCTATCGCTCGCCGGGGCCGGTGCTGGAACCCGAGGAAAGCTACGAACTCAGTGAGGAGGGCTGCTACGTTCCAAACGTAGTATTTAGCTGTGGCGCCGTTCCCCGGGAAGAAAAGGAGATGCTTGATGACGAAGATGAAATTCTCGTTTACTACGGCGCAGCTGACACCACATCATGCGTAGCTGTTGCCAGAGTCTGCGATCTCATCCCGAAAGAGATCAGGCAGGGCATAAATTACGGCTCTTAGCCGATGAAGCAAGTTTAAAACTACCGCCAAGGCAAAATCCACGATGGCAGCCCTAGCTAGTCGCATTTGACAGAATATTTCTTTTGAGATAATATTATGTAAGTTATTACAGTTCGTTTAACCTGGCTCAGGCTGAAAGCATTGGGTAACTAGCTAAGGTTCAGAAGGGGAAAAGGAGGCAGCTCAATGTTTTTGCAGAGACAACCAACTTAGCAGTCCAGCGAGCAAGCTAGCTTTGCTTTCCACGCTGGAGAGTTGGAGCCTTTTAACCAGAAGTCATTTTCCCCGAGCGCAAGAGCTTATCTCTCTGCTTCTCTCATACGAAATGCAAAGCATCCTGAAAGCGAGAACCAGTGCTATAGCTTTCGAAGTATCAGCGCTTGAAGCTACTTATAGTTAATATGTTATAAATGAAGGCAGAAAGGGGGAAACAGACAAATGGCAGCTATCTATTTCGTAGGAACATACAAGCCCATAATGTGCGGGATAGCCGACTATACCAGCTTTATAATCCGCAGGAGTCCGGTTGAAGGGAGAGGAGTGATATCCTTCAATCTGGATAAATATGGAGTGCCATTATCGCCCGAATATCAGATAGCAACGACCAATGTCTGGTATGGTATACCTGACCGTCAAAGCTTCAGCGCAGCGGCAATTCAAGAGGGGCTCAATGCACTTGGCGCGGAAAAAGAAGAAGACATTGTTCTCTGGTTTCAACACGAATTTGGCATCTGGCCGAACGATGCCAGGTTCGTCAACATGCCCAGCGAACTGGAATACACAAAGGCCGTTTCTCTCCATACGCTTCACTTTCAGAGCAGTGAAACTGTCTGGGGACTGCGGAAAAGGGAATATTCTTTCCTCAGATCACTACTACCCCAGACGGATGCCATTACCGTGTTCAGCGATGGCGTATATCAGGCAGTAATCCGGGCCTTTCCTGAGTACAGAGACAAGGTGCATGTGCTAAGGCATGGAATTCATTTCAAACCCGCAATAGCCGGAATGAGCAGAGTCGAAGCCCGATTACAAGCCCACGAGTACCTCATCTCTCACTCCGAGCTGGATAAAGAGAGCAAGGATTTTCTGGAGCAGCAACGCATATTTCTAGATGCCGATACTTTCGTCATAGGCGCAACTGGATTTATCACCGCTAGCAAAGGCACACAAATGCTTTATCGTACTCAGGATTTGCTGCAGCGGATGCTACCCGAAAAGAAGATCATTGCCGTCCATGCCGGAGCCTTGAGAGAAGCTGATAACAAGGTTGATAGCAAATTCGCAGCAAAGTTGAAAAAGGACTCCAGACGATCAGGGCAGTTGCTCCTGGAGACCTATTTGCCCGAAGATGTTCTATCACTATTGCTGAGAGCATTCGATATCTATTTTTACTGGCCAAGCGATTGCACGCAGAGCGGAATTATGGCTCATGCCGTGGGCGCTGGAGCTACCATTGCCTGCAGAGATATGGAGGGCGTCGGCGAAACCGTAAAGATGGCTGGAGGCCTGACCTTCACCACTCCTGAAGAGGCAATTGCCGGCCTTCAAGAGCTGATTCTCAATCCCGAACTAAGGGAGGAAATGTCGCAGAGAGCAATAAATTTTGCAGAGGAATTCACCTGGAGAAAGCAGACCATGGAGCACTTCAACCTGGCAGAGAAGCTCAGCCGCAACAGGTATCAGCGTACGCTCCTGCCCCTGCCAGCCGGCATTTCCGCCGGCAATGTCGGAAAAACCTCTCTCAACGGGTATGATAAGTCCGGCAGAGCGCCCGCCATGGCATAAAGAGCACTGGAAAAAGATGCTCCTGATACGGAAAAACAATAAAGGCTAGGCAAAAAGCAGGGCCAGCTCCACCACGAGATACGAAACGAGATAGAGAGCGATAATGGCGATGAGCGGCGATAAATCCAGACCCCAAAAAGAGGGCACGGCACGCCTCAGAGGGGAGAGCACTGGCTCGGTAAGCTCTCCCAGTATTATTGCCGGCCAGCTATAACGGCTAACTCGAAACCACGACAACAGGACGCGCACGAAAATGGCAAAGGCCAGTATGCGGCAAAAATAGCCAGCAAAAGCCTCCAGAAACGCAGGCAACGACGGCCGAAAACCGGGAATAGCCGCGGCTAAAGCCAGCGACAGAAGAACCAGTCCGGACCAGATCCAGAATTTGCGACCGGGCCCCCGGGATCTTTGGGGACGCTTTCCATTTTTCTCCCAATAGCTGTCATACCACCAGGCCCTGCTCATGAGATAAATGATAGCTCAAAGACCAAATGCATGACAATTGTCAGTCAGGCTCGAATTGCGATAACATTTACCGAGCGATACGGAGGGGAAATAGCGTGAAAGCAACGACTGAATACTTATGGTTCAATACTCAAAACCACCGGGAGTTCATCAACATAACCGACAGGATTGTGGACATCACTGCTCGAAGCGGCATTCGCGAAGGCTTCATTCTAGTATCGGCCATGCACATTACTGCCGGCGTGTACGTCAACGATGCCGAGGCAGGGCTGATCGCCGATATCGACGAATGGGCTGAAGGACTCGCGCCCTTCAGGCCAGACTACAAGCACCACCGAACAGGAGAGAGCAATGGTGACGCGCACCTGAAGAGCCTGCTGATTCACCACCAGGTTATCGTCCCGATTACGGAGGGCAAACTGGACCTTGGCCCGTGGCAGCAAATTTACTATGCCGAGTTCGATGGCCAGCGGAGAAAGCGCGTAGTCGTCAAGGCAATGGGCGAATAAGCAACAGTCTCACGTATTGCGCTGGCCACAACCAGCAAGGGCAGGACATATTTCTACACCAAGCAATTTGTCTTGCACAGCCCGCGCTGGTTACACTATTAGAGTAAAATATGAGCAAGAAAGACTACTATCAAATCCTGGGCGTTGACAGGAGTGCCTCTTCTGAACAGATAAAGCAAGCCTATCGCAAGCTGGCCTTCGAGTATCATCCAGATCGAAACCAGAACCCTGCAATGCACGAAAAAATGAAGGAGATCAATGAAGCCTATGCCGTTCTCTCAAACGAGCCAAGGAGAAAGGAGTACGACTTCCTGAGATCGCAATACGGCTCCTTTGCCTCCGATCGCTACAGGCAGAGCCATAGCAACGACGACATCTTCCATGATACAGATATCAACCAGATTTTCGAAGAGTTCTCCAGGAAGTTCGGCTTCAGGAGCTTCAACGATATCTTCCGGGAATCTTATCCACGAATCGTACTCATCAGCCAGCGCATCTACATGCTATACACAGACCATAACCACAATCCCTTCCGGGTCGCCATGGCTTCTATCGGCCTGGCGGACTTCCTGAACCGCCACTGGAAGAAATGGGAAAAGCACAACCTTAACTTCCCCTATCTCCGTTGTGCTGAAGACAACCTGTTAGAACAAAGCTCTGCCATCAGCACAAATACCCTGGAAGACATGGCCCCCGCTGGTTGCGCCAAGGACAACTTATGAGCAAGAAAGACTACTATCAAATTCTGAGCGTGGAAAGGAGCGCCTCTCCCGAACAGATAAAGCAAGCATACCGCAAGCTGGCCTCCGAGTATCATCCAGACCGAAACCAGAACCCGACAATGCACGAGAAAATGAAGGAAATCAATGAAGCCTA
>CAZVCX010000005.1:0-4726 GCA_964626375.1 uncultured Dehalococcoidales bacterium
CGGAATGGTGGGGGCAGCAAGCGTAAGCCAGAAGATGGGTTTTCTGTCTTCAGATGTAGCCAGGAGTCAGCAACGTCTTCTGGAACAATTTGGGTTGCCGGTGAAGTTTTCAGGGATAGACGCGAATGATGTTCTCGATGCTATGACCAGAGACAAAAAGGCAAGGAGAAAATCAGTGCAATGGGTTCTCTTACAGGATATCGGTAGTCCCATAGTTTGCGATGAAGTAGCGGAACAGACTGTAAGGTATGTTCTCCAGGAGCTGAGAGAATCATGAGTATGATCTCTAGAGCTAAAAAGAGGTATATTTTTAACTATATCGCTGTGCTGAAACCGAGGGAATCGGGATTGCACATCCTTATGGGCATTGTTGTAGCTCTTATCGCTGTTGGCGATGTTATCTCGGATGGGAGCGCGTTTCCTGCCAGAAATTTTGTCCTCGCTGCCCTGGCTATTGCCTGCGGTATTCCGGGATGCAATGGACTTACCAATTATCTCGACCGCGATGTGGATGCTAGGATGCAGAGGACCTGCCTCAGGGTTTTGCCTTCTCAGCGCATCTATCCTCCCGAGAAGTCGCTATTTCTGGTTATCGCGTTGGTGGTTCTGGGTTTAGTGCTGGCCTGGCAGATAAATTTACTGTGTTTTGGTGCTGGCCTGGCGGGAGTCATAGCTGCTGTCCTGTGGCGTAAGACTTCGCTGGAGGTCTTTCTGGGTATCGTTGCTGGTTGCAGTCCCATTTTAATTGGATGGTTTGCTATAGAGCCCATTATCAACTTGAAGATTATTGCCATATGCCTTCTGATTGCGGCATGGATTCCCTTGCATGTTTGGAGCGTAATGGTTGCCTATCGAGATGACTATCGGAGTGCTGGGCTGAACTATTTCCCCCTGAACTGGCAAGTTCAAGATTCAGTGAAGTTGCTGTTTGGCCTGTCACTCTTACTTCTAGCAATATCGATCTTCGTGTTTTTTGCCGGTGGATTCCACCTGCCCTATTTAGTAGTAGCTAGTGTTCTCGGTGTTGTCATGGTTATTGCTTGTAGCAGACTGCTGGTATCTCACGAATCCAGGAGTGCATGGCGAGTGTATAAGCTGACAGCTTTTCCCTATGCAGGCATTATTTTCCTTACTATGTGCGTGGATGCCTGGCTATTGTAATGTAGATAATCTATCTCTGGCTGCTCTGATGCGACCGAGGCAGGTTTCTTTTCCTAGAACGGCCATTGTCTGGAAAAGAGGAGGAGTTGCGGTGCGTCCCGTAACCGCCGTTCTCAATAAACTGAAGAGTTTTCCCGTGTTCAGGTTCAGGTTCGCGCTCAATTGACGCAAATAGCTTTCTAGAAATTGAGAATCCCATGTGTTAATCGCTGTGAGTTTTTGCAGGGCAACTTCAATGATACTGGCGGCCATGGCAGCATCCATCCCTTTGCCAACGAGCATATGTGCGTTGTAGGAGAGATCGTCCAGAAAGAAAAAGTCGACCAGTTGTGGGATTTCGGCCAGCGTTTTAGCGCGCTCCTGGACCAAAGGCATTATTTGATTGACATAAGCTGTATCCAGGGGACGTGTTACCGAAGGTGGCAAATCTCTCTCCAGGAAGGACATAGCTTGTTTTGTATACTCCTCTATCCCCAATTTGCGCAGGTAAACTCCGTTCATCCATTCTAGCTTGACCTTATCGAAAACGGCTCCTGTTTTGCTTACTCTCTCCAGAGAAAAATGTTGTATCAGTTGATCCCTGCTCAAAAGTTCAGTGTGGTCGTCGAGAGACCAGCCTAACAGAGTCAGGAAATTTATCATGGCATCGGGCAGGTATCCTTGCTCTCTATATTCGTTTATAGCCGTAGCTCCGTGCCTCTTTGATAGTTTTGATTTGTCTGGCCCTAAGATCATGGGCAGGTGAGCGAATTGTGGTGGTTGCCAGTTCAATGCTTGATAGATCAATATGTGGCGAGGAGTGCTGGAGACCCACTCATCGGCCCTGAGTACGTGCGTTATGTTCATCAGATGGTCATCCACTACGTTTGCGAGATGATAAGTTGGATAGCCATCTGATTTGAGCAAAACCAGATCCCCTATAGTGTCGTTGTTGAAAGTTATTTGCCCGCGGATTAAATCTTCGAAAGTCGTCTCACCGCTGTGGGGCACCTTTAACCGGACTACAGGCTTGATGCCTCTCGCTTCCATCTCAACTCTTTCACTCTGGGTCAGATTGCGACAGTGTTCATCATACTTAGGAGGTTGTTTCTGTCTCATCTGCTCGCGGCGCACTGCCTCCAATCTCTCAGGGGAACAGTAACAGGGATAAGCATACCCCCCCTCAATCAATTTGTGAGCAGTCTCCTGGTATAGAGATAACCTTTGCGACTGATAGTAAGGTCCTTCGTCCCAGTCCATATTCAGCCAGCGCAGGCTATCCATCATTGCCTCAATAGCTCCTTCAACCTTTCGAGTGACGTCCGTATCTTCAACTCGTAGAATGAAATTACCGTTATGGTGACGGGCGAAGAGCCAGTTGAAAAGGGCTGTGCGGATGTTCCCCAAGTGAGGATATCCTGTGGGGCTGGGAGCAAAGCGAACTCGTACTGTCATATCTGGCTCTGATGACATGATGGCATGTTCTATTTAGAAAGAACTTTCTGTAAGTCCTTTAACTGCTTTAAGCGCTTTTTGAGTCTTTGCGCAAGTTGTTCTGCCTGGTTCAGTGCATTTTCGGTATTTTCTATCTCTGCGCTTAATTTGAAGAGCGTTTCATTTCGGCGTTCGCCAAGTTCGAGCTCGAAGTTTGTCAGCCGCTCAATATTCTCTTCAACCTGTGATGGCATGAGATCACCGTCTTTGAGTGGTGGTGCCTCGTTAAATTCTGAGAAAGGCTTCAACTTATCGCTCTCCTTTAATAGACGACCTCACGTTTATCATTTCTTCATATCTTGTCAAGGAAAGGCATGATAGAACTCCTCAGCCAAGTTGTTTTGTTCTTTTGAGTGTACAACATAGCATATTGGATCTCTTCATTTCAAGATCAGCTGTAAGTTATGGCGAAAGTTGGAGATCAATAAGCTTTACACGATCTCGTTTTGGGCTTAAAATAGGTGCTATCTTTAGCGGGTGTAACTCAGCGGTAGAGTACTTGCTTCCCAAGCAAGGGGTCACGGGTTCGAATCCCGCCACCCGCTCCATTGGGCAGTGTAGCGTGTTAATAATACTTGGACATATTGCGCATTTCCGTTGAATAACATCAGTTTTTCTTGGGGTGCATGGGGTATCGGGTTTTCTTCACTTTGTTTGCTCTAAAATTTCGTGGCAAAATTTCGCAAATGGCGTTTATTCCCTTGACTTGATTCGACGATAGCGCTCATAATAAACGTATGGTGAGCGAGATCCATGGGAAGTGTGGTAAATTTTATTTCTTTGTTCTAGAGGGAGTTGTACTGGAGGTTGAAATGATTGCGTGAGCATGCTATATAACATGCACCATTTATGAGTTTGGATTGGCCGCGGAACAGTTCAGAATTTATATGAAAGTCGAAGGAGGTGAAAGTTGAAAAAACTAGTCTATGCTCTGGTAGTGGCAGCTTTGCTCATTAGCTTGTGCGTTGGATGCACATCTGATGCTACGCCCAGTCCGAGTCCCAGTCCGAGTCCCAGCCCTAGTCCGACATCTGCTCCTTCCGAGCCCATAGTTATAGAATCAGTTTGTTTTATGCCACCGAATGCCAGTCCTGGTACCGCTGTTCCGCCTCTGGTAGAGAAGATCAACACTGAGATGGAAGGGAAGATTGAGTTCAAACATCTCGGTGGTTCTGAGGTGATAGCCGGGCTTGACCAGTTTGCAGCAGTGAGCAGTGGAGTGGTTGATGTCAGTTTCCTAGTGTCTGCGTACTATGTGGGCGATGTTCCCGGCGCATACTCTGCCTATCTGTCCCAGATACCAATTGCAGAAGAGCGTGAAAATGGATATTATGATTACTTGAAGCGAATTCACGCCGAAGAAAATGTGGCTTTCCTGGGGCGCTGGCAGGAAGTGAATCCCTTCTATTTCTGGCTTCTTGAGCCCGTTGAAAAGATAGAGGATTTGCATGGACTTATGTTTAGAGGAGGAGGCGTTTGTTATGATCCCATGTTCAATGCACTTGGTATCAGCCACACTCAGATGTCGCCAGCGGATGTGTATACTGCTCTACAGCGAGGTGGCCTGGATGGTCTTGGCTGGCCCATGGCGGGTATCAATGACATGGGATGGACCGAAGTGGTTGGTTGCTGGCTGGACCACGAGATGTATCCGCGAAACAATGCAACCATCTTGATGAACATGGACACGTGGAACAGTATCCCCTCGGATATCCAGGAAGAGTTGCTGGCCGTTATTGCAGATTGGGAAGATAATGGACTGCCTGCTTTCTTCCTTGATGAACGCGCGATGCACCGTGAGCAATGTCTGGATCAAGGGCTGACCCCTGTAGAGTTCTCTTCTGAGGATGCTAATGCCTTCCAAGACGCTGCTTACTCTTCAGCGTGGGAGTTTCAGAAAGAGATAGCTCCAGAGTTGTATGATGAAGTGTACGGTTACATTGGATCTTAAGTAATGATATAATGGCAGGTGCTTGCGGTAACACGATAAGCCCCTGCCATTGTTATGATTAGCAAGGAGTAGAAGCTTGTTAAAAGGGAGTTCAATGAAGGTAAAGCTCCTGAGGTGAGCGTGAGAACAACAATGGGAAAA
>CAZVCX010000006.1:0-4917 GCA_964626375.1 uncultured Dehalococcoidales bacterium
CTTCCGCGGTGTCTTCGATAGTCCCATTCATCTCTTTGGCCTGTTGAATGTTTACCATGTATTCTGGATGAATCTGGCGTTTCCGTAATCTTGGCACCAGATCTACTCCACCTGCCAGTATCTTGGTCCCTGAGTCATGTGTTGATAGAATATCTACGGCTTCTTTGATTGTTTTTGGTTCAAAGTACTCAAATGGTTTCAGAGTTCTGAACATACTAACCTCCTTCTTTTCTGATGTATGAGAGGGATAATGGTAAAGCTGAAAAACACAACATCTTCCTTTGCTTCCTTTTTGCCCTCCTTGTCTTTGTGTATTTTATCTCTGCCAACTCGGCAGAGCATTAAACTTTGTACAGTTATTTCGTTTTCGTTAGGATGCTTTTGTTATTTCTGGAATCCTACTACAAAACGACTGCTCTATGTTGAAAATTAGTAGTTTTGTCTCTGACATTATCTTTGAAGGAAAGGTTTCTACCTTACATGGAATGTCTATATATGATATCACCTAATTTGTCTCTTTCATAGCATATTATGACAAAAAATTATAATTGTTATAACCCAGATGATATGTCAGGATGGTATTGTACTCCTTATGTAAATCCTGCACAATAGCTGAGATTAAATTTTTAATCAAAATGTAACTGGAAAATATATCTAACAGACAAATTTTGTTAAATCATATAAAAATCGAGTTTATGCAGCGTTAGAGAGAGAACAAAAGTTCTCCATAAGTTAATCCTCACGGAGAAGTAGCGCCTCGCAAGGTTAAATCAGCTAATACAACCAACTTGAAATAAGAGATTATTCTTACATGCCCCGGTATTCAGGATGGAATCTGGTCTTCCCAGAGTTGTGCTGTGAGAGAACTCTTCGTAATATGTTATGATTATAGCATGGAACAGAGTGCCGGATTTGAAGCATTGAGTGCTGAAGAATTGTATAGAGACGGCGACGAAGGCGAGGTCGTGGGCGTAGGTGTTCAAATATTGCCTTGTTCGGGCGATGAAGATTGCTATGCTCCTGGTGGATGTTCGGTTATGATTGCACTGGAGGATATGCCTGGGGGCGTGAATGCGAACGACGTCGTCTCGCATCCGAAAGATTACGAAGTTGTCGTAATACAGAGTTGCCTGTGCATGAAATATGCCCTGCAGAGAAAGAAGTAACCCTTTCGCATTCGGCGTGGAGCACAGGTGAAGTTCAGCAGAAGGACCTATAACAGCCCGGCAGAGTTACTGGCTGATTTTCGCTTCGTTCTGCGCACCGGGAAACAGCTGAAGCGGGCGAGGGAGAAGGGATTGGTGGCGCCACCTTTTCGAGAGAGGCTGATGCTGGCAGTTACCGCCGTGCATGGTTGTCGTTACTGTTCCTGGGCCCATGCCAGACAGGCATTGAAAAGCGGAATTGACCGCAAAGAGATGGCTGAACTTCTCTGTGGCAGTGTTGAAGAGTGCCCTGAAGAGGAAGTAGTCGCTGTTCTCTTCGCTCAGCATTGGGCAGAGACCAACGCCAATCCTGATCCAGAGGCCGTGCATAAGTTGAGAGAGACTTATGGTGAAGAGAAGGCAAGGACAATAGATGTGCTGTTGCGCATGATTCGCCTGGGCAACTTATGTGGTAACTCTTTCGATTACCTGCTCTATCGTTTGTCTTTCGGCAGATGGGGCAACTAAGCAAAATATCGTGTTTGACAGCCAGAGCAAGTAAATGAGCAATAGAGTATTTCCCTTAAGTAAAATGTTCAGACTGCGATGCAGATAAAAAATAGGTGAAAATAGCAGCGCTCGTATGGCGAAATCATCTATGCTAGATAGGGTGCGGTACAGGTGAAGAAGAGCTGGCTTTATTTTATTCTAGCCTGCATCATGTTCCTGTTGTCGTTGATTGAGGGAATATCTGGTCTTGTTCTCTGGATTGCTTTTCCGTTGGGTAATGGTCTGGGGCACCATGGTGGTAGAGTTTTTTGGTCTATCTCGCATGATACTTGGTTGACCTTACACGATTGGGTAGGAGTGGCTTTAGCAGTCATAGTGGTAGTTCATATGATTATTCACTGGAAATGGATCGTGCGCATGGCCAAAACCTGTTGTCGTCCACAGAAACCCCGTATATAAAGAAGAGTTCGAGGTAAGCTGAATTTCCTCTGTTTGTCCAGCGAAGCGCAACAAGTTTTGTACTGGTAGCCATGTGGCACGTAATATTGTGCCTTGTTTCTTTCTGGAGCACAAAGTTCACGGCACAATGGCGTGTGCTATAATCGGCCTGGCATGGTTGTAGCAGTAACTGGCGGTGCTGGCCATATCGGAGCCAATCTGGTGCGCGCCCTGCTTGCCAGGGGAACGCGCGTGCGCGCTTTAATTCATGAAGATAGAAGAGCTCTCGAGGGCCTGAATGTTGATGTCAGGCCGGGAGATATCTGCAACAAGGAGTCGCTAATTGCCGCATTCGATGGTACCGAAGTGGTCTATCACCTGGCAGCCGATATTTCATTGCTTAGTTATGGATGGCGGATGCTTGAAGAGACCAACGTTTATGGCGTCAGAAACGTTGTTGAGGCTTGCCTGCATTGTGGAGTGCGTCGCCTGGTCCATTTTAGTTCCATCCATGCCATAATGCAGGAGCCTCTCAATATGCCGATCGATGAATCTCGTCCTCTAGCGGATTGTGGCCCTCCCTATGATAGGTCCAAAGCTGCAGGTGAAAGGGAGGTAATTCGCGGAATTGAAAAAGGGTTGGACGCCATCATAATAAATCCTACCGCAGTTATCGGTATTAATGACTACCGGCCATCACACTTCGGCGAGGTCTTGCTATTTCTAGCTAATCGGAAATTGCCCATTCTCGTCACCGGTGGGTTTGATTGGGTGGATGTGCGAGATGTCGTCGAAGGAGCAATGCGAGCTGAAGAGCGGGCTCCCACGGGTGCCAAATATCTTCTTTCCGGGCACTGGGTATCGCTATGTGACACAGCAGACCTGGTGGGGAAGATAACAGGTGCCCCGGCGCCCGGTTTGGTTTCCCCGATGTGGTTGGCGCGTTTTGGTGCACCATTTGTCACTGCTTACGACCGCCTGACAGGGAGACGGCCATTGTACACCTCTGTTTCGCTCAGGGCGATGCGCAGCAACAGGAATATTAGTCACCAGAAGGCATCTCTGGAACTTGGTTATTCGCCGCGACCATTCGAGGAAACAATTGTTGATACACTGCGCTGGTTTGAAAAAGAGGGCAAGCTGGAAAAGCCCCTGAAACCAGATTTTGTGAAGTACACAGAATTGCCATGAGCGAACTAGCAATTTTCAACGTCCTTGTAATATTCTGGTTTGCGCTGGCTGCAGCTGTGTTCGTTGCACTTTTCTTCGTTGCTGCTCCGTATGGGCGTTATTTGCGCAGTGGCTGGGGGCCCACCATCGCTACAAGAACGGGCTGGATCGTTATGGAGGCAGGCGCGGTGGTTGTATTCGCCGGAAGTTTCTTTTTTGGAGAGAATGTGGACACTGTAACCGCATTCGTTTTTCTTGCGTTGTGGGAAGGTCACTATATACACCGGGCCTTTATTTATCCCTTCAGCCTGCGTGATAGCAGCGGGCGAGGCGCAGGAGATCATGGAGGAAGAGGAGTTGAGAGTAATGGGGCGGGCTATTATGAGGGAAGTCGCTCACTGCTGCGTGGCGCTCGGAGAATGCCGCTTGCCATCGTTGTTTTTGGGTTGCTATTTAACGTGATGAATGGCTATCTTAACGGCCGCTATATCTTCACCTTTTCCGAAGGATACGCGAATGAATGGATGGCTGATCCGCGATTTGCCGCGGGGATAGCGCTCTTTATTGCTGGATTTATTCTCAACCGGCAGGCAGATGGCACATTGCGACGTCTTCGCGAAATTGGTGGTCCTGATTACAAAATCCCGTATGGAGGTTTGTACCGCTGGATATCCTGCCCCAACTACCTTGGAGAGATTGTTATCTGGGCAGGTTGGGCCATAGCGACCTGGTCTTTGCCCGGGCTGGCGTTCGCCGTCTGGACGGCGGCCAACCTGATTCCCCGTGCACGTTCGAACCACAGGTGGTATCGAGAACAGTTTGCCGATTATCCTCCCGAACGCAAAGCGTTGATTCCAGGCATCTGGTAAAGTGCTTTTTCTACAGGGAATGTATTTATAGCGCAGAGAATAGAGATTTAGATGGGCGATACGAATTTGCTGGCGGTAGTGGTCGTTATGGTCCTGGCCGTTGGATTATTTGTTTCCAACAAATTACGGTTCGATATTATCGCCCTGTGCGTACTGGCGGCCTTGTTGCTGGCGGGGCTGATATACCCCGAGCAGGCGGCATATGGTTTCACGAATCCGGCAACAGTTACGATAGCATCGTTGTTCATTTTAAGTGCTGGTCTGGTGCGCACCGGCGTGCTGCAGTGGTTGTCCTTCAAGGTCGATAAACTGTCGGGCAAAAAGGAGTGGCAGCTTGTCCTTGTTTTATGCGTCGTTATAGCTTTTCTGTCGGCGTTTGTCAACAACACGGCAATAGTTGCCATCTTCATACCGATTGCTATGGTACTGGCGCAGAAGAGTAGAATACCGGTTTCTCACGTGCTGATCCCGGTGTCGTTTGCCAGCCAGTTTGGCGGCGTGTGTACGCTTATGGGAACGTCTACCAACTTGCTGGTTAATTCAGCAGCTATCGAAAATGGCATGCGCTCTTTCGGGCTTTTTGAATTCGCGCCGCTGGGGATTGTAATGTCCCTGGTTGGTATCGCCTACCTGCTGGTAACATCGAAGTGGCTCCCAAAGCGCAGGGGCGAGGCTGAACAAATAGATAAGTATCGCCTGATCGATTATCTCGCGGAGTTCCGGGTTAGAGAAAATTCTCCTTTGATCGGAAGCACATGGGAAAAAGTTAAGAAGAGTACGGATAT
>CAZVCX010000007.1:0-3636 GCA_964626375.1 uncultured Dehalococcoidales bacterium
AGCCATCATTTGAAGGGTAAACCGGAGCCTGATATTTTTCTAGAGGCGGCAAGACGTCTCAAAGTGAGCCCCGGGCGCGCTATGGTTATTGAGGATGCACTTTCCGGCGTAGCAGCCGGTAGAGTAGGAGGATTCGGATTGGTTATCGGAGTCGACCGATCGGGCAACAATGTGGAGCTCAAGAGCTACGGTGCAAATATAGTCGTTGCAGATTTAGCTGAAGTGAGGGTCAAAAATGCCTGAGAAACGTTTATCGAGTAATTTGCCATCGGCCCTGGCAAGTAAAGAGCAGATTTTCCAGAAGCTGGAAGAAGGACGGCTAGCAATCTTCCTGGACTATGATGGAACGCTAACACCGATTGTTGATGACCCTGCACAGGCTCTCCTTCAGGATAAAGTTCGTCGTCTTCTCAGGAGTCTTTCCGAGCGCTGGAGTGTAATTATCATGACTGGGCGCGCCCTGCAAGATATACTGTGCCTGGTGGGGTTGGAAAGCCTGGCCTATGCGGGATGTCATGGATTTAGTATACAGTGCCGGCAGAGTTCATTTGTGGAAGAGCCGGGAAAGCGTTTTCTTCCCGCACTCGATAAGGCGGAAAAAGAGCTCTGTGAAAGAGTAAAGTATTTGCAAGGTGTTCGACTGGAGCGCAAGCCATATTCGATGGCTATTCACTACCGCCAGGCGGATGAAAGCGTTTTGCCGAAGTTGGAAAGGTGCGTTGATGAAGTGGTTGAGAGCAATCCTGACCTGATGAAAACCGTGGGGAAGAAGATATTTGAGCTGCGACCGAGAGTTGACTGGAATAAAGGCAAGGCTCTGCTCTACCTCATCCAGAAATTGCATGTCGATCAATCACGCATAGTACCGCTGTATATCGGCGATGATGTCACGGACGAAGATGCCTTCGAAGCCATAGCGGATATTGGCATTGGTATCCTGGTTAGTGAAGATAATCAGGCAACGGCTGCCACCTATCGCGTAAATAATCCCGATGAAGTAGCGATATTTCTGGAAGAGCTGTTGAAGTTTGCCGGAGAGGAGCCACTGACAAATGCAGGATCTCTTGCCTATGAAGGATATAAACCGAAAGCAGAGAAGCTTCATGAGTCTCTCTGTACCCTTGGCAATGGCTATTTTGCTACCCGGGGCGCGGCACCGGAGTCCACAGCTGGCAAATTCCATTATCCCGGCACATATATGGCTGGAATATATAACTGCCTTGATAGCGATGTTGCTGGCAAGAACATTACGAATGAAAGTATGGTCAATATTCCCAACTGGCTTCCACTGAACTTTTGCATAATGGAGGATGGTAAATGGTTTGACCTCGCATCCGTCAACGTTCTGGAATATCGTCAGGAACTGGACATGAAGCGCGGAGTTCTGACAAGAACTGTTCGGTTTGAAGATGAACGGAAACGCCGCACGTGTCTCATCCAACAGCGCTTCGTTCACATGCGTTATAAACATCTGGCTGGCATAGAGATGATCATTTTGCCGGAGAACTGGTCGGGGATAATTCGAGTGCGTTCCGCTCTGGATGGAAGAGTAGAAAATGCGTTGGTAGAGCGCTATCGGCAGCTAAACAACCATCACCTTGATCAACTGGGAGCGGGAATTACCGATGACCAGATGATTTGGATTCAGGTTGAGACGAATCAGTCACATGTCAGAGTTGCCGAAGCAGCGCGAACTGAAATCTATTATGAGGAGAGCGTGCTCGACGTTAAGAGGAGAATCGTTCAGGAAGCAGGTTATATCGCCCATGAAATTGACGTTGATATGAAGGAAAAACGAGCTCTTCGCATAGAGAAGATAGTTTCTCTGTACAACTCCAGGGATTCCGCTGTTTCCGAAAGCTTGCTGGAAGCTGAAGACGCTCTGCGGCATGCAGGAAGATATGGGGAACTTCTCGAGCGTCACTGCCTTGCCTGGAGGCATTTGTGGGAGCGCTGGCATATAGATGTAAAAACTGAAAACCGGCGCGTCGAGCAGATACTTAACCTGCACATTTTCCACCTGTTGCAAACGGTGTCTCCAAATATTGCCGGGCTGGATGTAGGCGTGCCACCCCGTGGAATTCACGGAGAAGCTTATCGAGGGCTAATTATGTGGGATGATCTCTTTATTTTCCCCTTGATCAATCTGCGCATGCCCGATATTAGCCGTAGCTTATTGATGTACCGCTACAACCGCTTATCGCGGGCTTATTGGGCTGCAGAGGAAGCAGGTTATAGGGGAGTCATGTTTCCATGGCAGAGCGGTAGCGATGGTCAAGAACGGGCACAAACGCTACACCTGAACCCGCAGTCTGGCCGCTGGATACCAGATAACACACAGCTTGAAAGGCATATTAACATCGCTATCGCTTATAACATCTGGCAATATTATCAGGTAACAGGCGATGTGGAATTCCTGGCTTTTTATGGAGCCGAGCTCATCGTTGGCATAGCCCGTTTCTGGGTCAGCAAGGCGCAGTACAACCGGGCTCTGGATCGCTACGAAATCCTCAAGGTCATGGGTCCAGATGAGTTCCACGATAAGTATCCCGGAGCCACTGAACCGGGAGTTGATAATAACGCCTATACCAATGTAATGGTGGCCTGGATCTTATGGCGGGCATTGGAAATGATGGAAATGCTACCGGCGAATCGGCGCAGGTTTATTTTGGAAGATCTGGCCATTAAACAAGAAGAGCTTGATCAATGGGATGAAATGAGCCACAAGATGAGAGTTGTCTTTCATGATAACGGCATCATCAGTCAGTTTGATGGATATGGAGACTTGAAAGAATTTGATTGGAAAGGCTACCGCAAGAAATATCGTAATATACAGAGGCTTGATCGCATATTGGAAGCCGAAGGTGATAGCCCCAATAATTACAAGCTTTCCAAGCAGGCGGATACGTTGATGCTTTTTTATCTGCTTTCTGCGGAGGAACTGCACGAGCTGTTTGAGCGTTTGGACTATCCCTTCGCATATGAGACTATTCCCGACAACATTGAGTACTACCTGGAGCGGACTTCACACGGTTCGACTCTCAGCAGAATCGTTCATGCCTGGCTTCTGGCGCGGTCTAACCGTGAGATGTCCTGGCATTTCCTGCAGGATGCCCTGGAAAGTGATATTGAGGATATACAGGGCGGTACTACACGCGAAGGCATACACCTTGGCGCTATGGCAGGTACCGTTGACCTTGTTCTCAGGTGCTATTCGGGCATTGAGAGCCGTGGTAACGTTCTACGGTTCAATCCGTGCCTGCCTTCGGAAATGAAATCTATAAGCTTTAGCATCAGTTATCGAGGAAGCTGGCTTGATGTAAATATCGATTCCAGGAGCATACGACTTTATAGCCGACCGGGTAGAGCCAGACCTGTAAAGATTGCTCTTGTAGATAGAGAGTTTGAGTTGGCACCGGGAGACACGAAAGAACTAGCGCTTCAGTGATGATCCAATCGCTTCATCCGATTCTTGCGCATGTGAGATGTTATGCCTGATAAACTCGCAATTCTGGGAGTAGAATTATAGCTTATTATGAGCTTCTGACTGTTGCTGTATTTACTCCATAGCGCGTTTGTTAGTTCACACTTTTTCACTGGATTCATCGATGGCGATGTTTAAGCTTATAGTTGTAT
>CAZVCX010000008.1:0-3484 GCA_964626375.1 uncultured Dehalococcoidales bacterium
ATAGATCCCCTTTCTACCAAGAACAGGGATCTGGGCTTTGATGAAATTGCCCCGGTGCTGGAGAAGTACCAGATCGATTCTTCTATACCTCTTCTGGTCCATATAGGTAGATTTGATCCCTGGAAAGGGATTGATACCTCGATTAAAGCGTACAAGCTTGCTCGCGAGGAGGTGAAATGTCAGTTAATAATAGCGGGCAACATGGCTAGTGATGATCCTGAGGGGAAGGGTATATTTGATAAAATTTGCGAAGATACCAAAGATGATCCCAACCTCCACGTCATTATTTTGGCCGATGATACAGAGGTCAATGCCCTAGAGGTGAATGCACTTCAGAGAGCAGCCAGGGTAATTTTACAGCCCTCTACCAAGGAAGGCTTCGGCCTGGTCATTACCGAAGCCATGTGGAAGAAAAAGCCTGTGATAACTCGGGAGGTAGGATCAATCCCTCTTCAGATAAGGAGTGGAGAGACGGGGTTCTTTATCAGTTCAGCCAAGAAAGCGGCCAGGAGAATAGTGCACCTGCTGAATAACCCCAGAGAGGCGGAAATAGCAGGAGATAAAGCTCATCAATACGTCAGGGAACACTTTCTCATGCCTGATAGGATTGCAGATTACCTGAGAGTGTTCAATCAAATGGTAAATGATGAATTAGATGAAGATTCCATCATAAGCTATCATCCTTGGTATAAATTGCGCAAGCGAAGAGCTTAGATGTTAACTATCAGCATAGACCCGGTCATTTTTTCTCTTGGATCCCTCTCTGTACGGTGGTATGGAGTTATGGTGTCCCTGGCAGTGATAGCACTGGTTATTATCACTCTCCGTGAGGCTAAAAGGATGAGCATTTCTCAGGATTTTGTGCTTGGGCTTTTCCTTTGTGGCATAGTGGGAGGATTTATTGGAGGTAGAGCAATACACCTTATTGATCACTGGTCTTATTATGTAGCTCATCCTGCGGACATCTTTGGTTTCGCAGGGCTGGCGCTGTATGGAGCCATTGTTGGAGCAGTCCTGGCTGTCTGGATATTTATGAAGATACAGAGAAAGCCATTTCTAAGCCTGGATGGCGTAGCAGAGGCTATAGCAGTGGGTGCACCTCTGGCTCAGGCCTTGGGAAGGTTTGGCTGTACTTTGAATGGATGCTGTTTTGGTAAGCTGAGCCCCTATAATTCATTCCCCGGAGCAGTAATATACACCGCCCGCGATACAATTCCTCCTCAATACTGGGGGGTCCCTCTCTACCCTACACAGATATACTTTATGATTTGGAATTTCGTTGTCTTCCTCATTGTATGGTTCTTGAGAGGACGGATAAAACCGCGCGGTTGCCTTTTTTTCGTCTACCTTTGTCTCTATGCCATCGGAGATTTTTCTCTGAGGTTTTTGCGTTACTCTGATACTTCTTATCTATGGGGACTACAGCAGGGGCAGATCATCAGCTTGATAGTATTGGGAGTTGCTTTGTCCTTGCTCATCATCAGGATGTATAGGTTCAGAAGAAAGCCTATTGCTCAGGGTTAATTGATAGATCAGATGGAGCAAAATCGATGATATTAAGGCGCAATACTTCCTGCCCATTCCACCAGTCTTTGTCCAGGTTATATACGGCATCTATGTGGGTAGGTACCTCTGTAAGAGATGAATTTGCATTGAAGGCCATTGCCTTCCAAATTACACCACTCTGCCGCAAGCTGAGTTCCAGATGTTTCCCCTGATTCCCCACTTCACGAGCTCCGAGTACCTCTATTCCCCGGGATAGGAAAACGGGAACGGGGTTTCTCTTGCCAAAGGGAGCTAGGTACCAGATCGAATTTAAAGTATCGCTGTCGAAGATCGAAAGAGATACCTCAGCATCGATGAGAATCCCAGTAGTCAAGTCCAGATCCCTCACCTTTTCCCTAGCTACTTCCATGATTTTATTTTCAAACTTATCCAAGTTCTGCCGTGCCAGAGTAAAGCCAGCTGCCATATGGTGACCCCCGAATGTGATGAGCAGGTCGCGACATTCTTCCAGAATGGACAGGATGCTGACTCCTTCTACGCTGCGACAGCTACCTCTGCATACTTCAGGCCCATAGTTGATGATAATGGATGGGCGGTTAAACTTCTCTGCCAGCTTGCCCGCTACCAATCCAATGACTCCCAGCGAAAATTCCTCGCCACCCTCTATCAATATAGGGAGATGAGTTCGGTTTGCCAGTCTCATGGTTACTTCCTGAAAAGCTTCCGTGGTCGCTTTTTGCCGTTCTATATTTCTATCCTCTAGCTCTCTTGCCAGGTCATATGCCTCCGTAGAAGATTGCGATATGAGTAATTTATAGCTAGCATATGCGCTACCTGTCCTGCTAGCAGCGTTGATTCGAGGTCCCAAAGCCCAGGAAATATGCTCCTCCGTAATATGTCCCATCCTTAACTGGGATATGTCAATCATTTCACGGATTCCTATTCGTTGTGTGTTGTTGAGTACTTTGATCCCCTCTTTAACTAGGTAGCGGTTTTCACCCAAGAGGGGCACCAGATCAGTAACTGTACCCAGTGCTACCAGATCCAAAAGTTCATGTAAGGCTGATTCTTTGCTATGGGCGTGGAGAAGTGCCTGCGCGAGTTTAAAAGCAACTCCTACTCCAGCCAGCTCAGGGAAGGGATAAAGTGAATCCCTTCTCTTGGGGTTGACCACTGCGACAGTTTGAGGCAAGGGGCCTTCCAGGTGGTGATGATCAGTGATAATCATATCCATTCCCATCTTTCTTGCCTGCTCTGCCTCTTTATAATCGGAGGACCCACAATCAACCGTAATTATGAGGTTAGCTCCTTGCTCATGAAGCTCTTCTAGGGCGGGCAGACTCAGTCCATGGCCGTCTCTGCAGCGGTCAGGCAGATAGGGGATGGCGGTAGTTCCAAGCCATGAAAGCGTTTCCACCAGAATAACAGTGGCGGTAATTCCATCGGCATCGAAATCTCCATAAATGGCAATTTTTTCTCCAGAGCGCAATGCTTGGTATATTCGACTCACCGCAGGTTCTATATCAGGAAGGGTAAAGGGGCTATTGGCAAATATGGGGCTGTCCGATATAAATAGATATGCTTCGCTTGCCTCAATTTTACGATTGTAAAGAAGCTGGGCCAGCAGAGGAGGAACAGATGAAATGGATATATAGTCCGCAGGAGCTGTTGGTAACAATTGCCACTGGTGTATGTTCATGCGCAAGCAGACACTGTCCCTGATATAGTTGTTAACTCCAGCACATGCGTTACTTTTGAGGAAACCACCTGCGTATATCGGGAAATGTTCCCCAATATGTGGACTTCAGGCGCGATAAACATCTTCAATACAGTAGCTGAAGGCACCAGCGGGAGCATCAACACTAATAAATTGCCCTTTCTTCTTGCCCAAAAGCACTTTGCCCAGCGGTGAAGCGACGGAAAGTTTGCCGTGGCGGATATCTGCTTCTCTGGAATCTACCAGAAGGTAGATAAATTC
>CAZVCX010000009.1:0-6525 GCA_964626375.1 uncultured Dehalococcoidales bacterium
GTTTGTTCTTTGCAAATGGAAGATAACATTTCTTGGTTGGCATATATTATGCCGGGAACATTCATTCCCTCTTTATAGTCCTGGGGAATTTGCCAGCGGTAGTTGTCCAAGGGAATAAGTTTTCCTTGCCACTGGTTCATGATTTTCTCCTAGATATCAAAGATTATATTTGTCTTGTAGCCATGTCTGTCAGCAGTTATTTGCATCATGTAGTAAGTAGCAGCCTTGACTTCCCTTTTTATTCTATGCTTGGTGGGATCGAATTTTTCCCCTTTGCAGATAGCTTTAAGATGACCCTTCGATAGAGTTTTAATTTCGAAGTTCTTAAATAGAAGTTGTTCGGCATCAAGTAGATAGATGAGCTCATTGAGCCAGGCGACGAGTAAATTTTCGTTGTCGCTATCATGCATTTCCACTTGGTGCTCTATCTTGGGCTCTATACCTGATGTATCGGTAATCAGATCGAACAGGCCTAAAGCTGCATTGGCAAAAAGCTGTTTAATAGTTGCTCCATAGGTGACGATACCTATATCAGCAGTATGATCGATAACCTCAAAATCCCTTTTCACCACCCTGTATATCTATAAATTTGGGGCTTTTTGTTCGTCGAGGTAAAAATTTAGCTCTCGGTTTTCATCGTTTTGTGTTGCCTGACATACGATCCCTTGTCGTATGAGCTGGGTTAAGGCCTCAACTTGCCCATCTCGGAGCAAGAAGGCGTGTTTGGCTTTGGAACGCAGTCCCATGTAAGATAGAGGTTTGGCCTTGTTCTCACTAACTGCTCCATTTTCACGAAATTTTTCTACGATGTATCTGACATTCTCTCGCAGGCGCTTGATTCTAATCCAAAACGCTAGCACGAGAAGTCCTATCAAGGCTGCAATAATAACTGAAGTCTCCATAGAAGCTATCCTATCTAAACTTATTATAGCAGAGGGATATTTCTTTTTGCACTTTGCTAGGGCCGATGCTAAAATCTCCCTAGGGTGTTTTTGGAGTTGGCGCCCTGGAATTTCAGAGTGCATTGAAGCTAGAGAAAATCGGGGGTTTTATTCGGCACGTTTTGGTGTGGGGAGTAGCGGTTTGTGCTTTTCGTGTGAGTAAACACTTTTCTTTCTGTTAGCTTGTTGTGGGGGTTCATTAGATAGGGAGAGGTTCTAAATGTTAGTTTTACCTGTAGACTACATGGAATGTGCGCTATCTTTAGCAAGGTTATCTACGGGGTATAGTAGCCCCAATCCAGCGGTGGGTGCGATAGTTGCCAAGGAAGGATTTATCATTGGCATGGGATATACACAACCTGCTGGGGGGGCTCATGCCGAGATAATGGCTCTCTGCCAAGCAGGAGAGGCAGCCAGGAAAGCAACCATGTATGTTACTCTGGAACCATGTTGTCATTATGGACGTACCCCTCCATGCACCAGAGCTATAATAGAAGCAGGAATATCAGAGGTACATATTGCTATGCTCGATCCCAATCCACTGATGTCAGGTCAAGGAGTAAAACAGCTCAATGATGCTCATATCAAGACCTATGTGGGAGAAAGAAAACAAGAAGCTTATAAAATAAATGAAGCTTATGTTAAATATATCACTACTGGGCAGCCCTTTGTTATTGCCAAGTTTGCTGCTAGCCTTGATGGTAAAATAGCCACCAAGACAGGTGATTCTAAATGGATTACCAGTAGTTACGCCAGAAGATGTGCACATATGTTGCGCAGTTCTGTAGATGCTATAGTTGTGGGAGTTGATACAGTTATTGCTGATAATCCTAGACTTACAAGTAGAAGTTGTGGAGGTAGGGGGGGGCTGAGAAAAGAGCAACCATTGCGAATTGTTATTGATAGTCATGGTAGAGTGCCACTTGATTCTCGCATCTTCAGTTCTCCAGGCAATACTCTGCTCGCTGTATCAGAATCACTGGAAGAGGCACGACGGGAGCGATTGGCTCAAGTGGGAGCTGAAATAGTAGAATTGCCGGGAGAGGAAAGGTTGGTAGATCTCGGGAAGTTATTTCAGATGTTGGGGAAACGGAAGATAGTTAGCGTTCTGGTAGAGGGAGGGGGGAAACTTCTAGGATCTCTCTTTGATCAGCGGTTGGTAGATAAAGTGATGGCATTTATAGCGCCGATTATTATTGGAGGCAACGAAGCTAGAACAGCGGTATGTGGGAGAGGGATTGATCGTATAGTAGAGGCAGAGCACCTTAAAGAGGTCTCCGTCAGTCAGTTTGGCGATAACGTATTGATCAGCGGATACACAACCAGCAGAGGTACTCTTTGAGTTGATAACATGTTTACTGGTATTGTTGAAGAAATGGGTATAATTAAGCAAACGATGCCATGTTTGGCAATTGAAGCAAACGTGGTTGTTGAAGATATAAAAATGGGCGATAGTGTAGCGGTCAATGGAGTTTGCTTGACGGCTACCTCTGTCAATGCCAATTGTTTTAACGTAGATGTTATGCCTGAGACCTTGCATCGTTCCAATCTAGGGATGCTTCACTATGGTGACAAGGTTAATATAGAGCGGGCTCTAGTGATAGGGGGGCGCCTTGGAGGGCATTTTCTATCGGGGCATGTCGATGGTACAGGAAAAGTAGTCGAGGTGACTGTAGAAGGGAATGCTCGTATTATGAGGATCTCGGCGCCAGGGATGGTTATGGACTATATTGTTGACAAAGGATTTATAGGCGTCGATGGAACCAGCCTGACGATTGCCGGTTTCGATGACTTTTCCTTTACCGTATCTCTGGTGAGCTATACGCTGAAGAATACTATTTTAGGGTGGAAGAAGCCCGGTGACATGGTTAATCTCGAAGCGGATGTTTTTGCCAAATATATCAAGAAGTTCAACAAATGCGAGAACCATGATCTGATGCTGGATTTTCTGGAATGATATAGATCTAGGGAGGGATTTTTGATGCTAGCTACTATTCCTGAAGTAATTGAAGAGATAAGGGGAGGCAGATTCGTCATAATTATCGATGATGAGGATCGGGAAAATGAAGGAGATCTGGCAATTGCTGCGGATAAGATTACTCCAGAGGCCATAAATTTCATGGCTGTGCATGCGCGTGGTTTGATTTGTTTGCCTCTTACAGGGCAGAAGCTTGATGAGTTGGGAGTACCGTTGATGGTTCAAAATAACACTTCAAGCCACTGTACAGCCTTTACGGTGTCCATAGAAGCCAAGGATAATGTGACCACTGGTATTTCCGCTTTTGATCGCGCTCAGACGATAAAAACAGCCATTGCTCTTGGAGCAAAACCAAATGATCTGGTGTCTCCGGGGCATGTATTTCCCCTTCGTGCTCGGGAGGGAGGTGTTTTGGTCAGGGCAGGTCATACTGAAGCAATAGTCGATTTATCCAGGATGGCAGGTCTTCAACCCGCTGGAGTTATATGCGAAATAATGAACAGCGATGGAACCATGGCACGTTTACCTGCACTTGAAAAGATGGCTGACGAATATGGTTTTAAGATTGTATCCATCTCTGATTTGATTGCCTATCGGCGCAAGAATGAGAAATTGGTACACCGTGTTGCTGAAGCTAGCTTGCCTACCAAACATGGAGAGTTTAATGTGATGGCTTACAGGAGCATCGTGGATAGTGATGAGCATGTAGTCTTAGTCAAAGGTGATATAACTGGTGAGTCTCCTGTGCTGGTTCGCGTTCATAGCGAATGTCTTACGGGGGATGTTTTTGGTAGTTTGAGGTGTGATTGTGGAGAGCAGTTGAATTTGGCGATGCAGATGATAGCAGCAGAAGGGCGTGGAATATTACTCTATATGAGACAGGAGGGAAGAGGTATTGGCCTGCATAATAAGGTTCGAGCTTATGCCCTCCAGGATGATGGGATGGATACTGTAGAGGCTAATGTCGCTTTGGGGTTTGCTCCCGATTTGAGAGATTATGGCATAGGAGCCCAGATTCTTGCTGATTTTGGTTTACATAAGATCAGGCTGCTTACTAATAATCCCAAGAAGGTGGTTGGGCTGGAAAGTTATGGTATAGAGATAGTAGAGATTGTTCCTTTGATTGTTCCGGCGAATCCTTATAGTAAGCATTATCTGGAAACTAAGAGAAAAAAGATGGGGCATATACTTCCAGCTGTAGAGGGTGAAACAGGGTAGTCTTGAAATGTCCAAATTTCAAATAATTGGTGTCATGGCAGGTATATTTATACTCTCGCCAGAAGGAGAAAACGATGGCCAAAAATTATGAAGGTTTTTTGTTAGGAAAGGGGATTAAGTTTGCTATAGTAATTTCTCGTTTCAATGAACTGATAACATCCAGATTGCTTAGTGGGGCTAGAGATGCTTTGTTGCGTCATGGAGTAGATGAGAATGATATCGATAGCGCTTGGGTTCCCGGTTGCCTTGAAATTTCTCTGGTAGCTCAGAAAATGGCGAAAAATGGTAGCTATGGAGCTATAATATGTCTCGGCGCTGTGATCCGTGGCGATACGCCGCATTTTGAATATGTGGCTGCTGAAGTCAATAGATCTCTAGGGAAGATAAATTTGGATTATGGTGTTCCTGTTATACAGGGTATAATCACTGCTGATACATTGGAACAAGCTATTCAGAGAGCTGGCACTAAAGAGGGAAATAAGGGATTTGTTGCTGCAGTGAGTGCTATTGAAATGGCAAATGTGATTCAAGCTATCCCGTGATGAGGTAGACTTTGTCTCCGTATCTTACCCTATCAGGAACGCTGATACCTACAGAGTCACCTGCTTTGCCTTCAGCAACGTTAACCCTGTTGATTTGCATAGAATCCACAATAAGTTCCATGTCCGTAGTACTACCCTTTATGTGAATTCTGTCTCCCTCTTTGAGAGAATTGCTTAGCTGTATACCTGCTACTATTGGTTTAGCAAAAAAGTCCGTTACGATGCCAACTTCCGATTCTGCCATTTTTACATGCCTCCTGACTCTAATATAAATCTTATTCATATATAAATCAATAGTAATATGGATTTGCTCTTGATTAAGGGGGGACAATCTCTGTAAGTACAGGGAGATATCCTCTAAGCGAATAGTATGATATAAGAGCATTCATATGTACAGACATGTTCTTTGCATTCTGCTTGTCGCTGTGTTAGACTAAGCCTCGCTGTACCAGTTTGGCATAGCCAAGATGTTATTAATAGCATGATAGAAAATTCCTTAATGAAGGAGCTCTTAGAGGCAGGAGCTCATTTTGGTCATCACACCAGCTACTGGAATCCACGTATGAGTAAATATATCTTTACTCAGCGCAATAATATCCACATCATTGATTTGGAAAAAACGGTTGTGATGCTGAGCGGCGCATGTGATTTTGTTAGGTTGTTGGTTAAGGAGGGGGGCAGTATCCTTTTCGTTGGAACCAAGAAGCAGGCTCAACAGATAGTGGAGGAAGAGGCTGAAAGATGTGGTATGTGTTATGTTAATCAAAGATGGCTAGGGGGTATGCTGACCAATTTTGCTACCATACAGACCCGTATAGATTACTTGGTTCGTCTGGAAGACCAGAGAGAGAGGGGGGAGTTTGAGTCGTTTCCCAAGAAAGAGAAGTTAAAGATAGAGAAAGAGATTTTGCGGATGAATAATCAGATGGGTGGATTTAAGGAGATGACTGCTATTCCAGGAGCGATCTTTCTTACCGATCCTACGAAAGATAAGATTGCGCTGGCTGAGGCCATTAAAATGGGCATTCCTGTGGTGGCCATTGTAGATACCAATTGTAACCCTGATGGCATCGACTATCCGATACCGGCTAACGATGATGCCATTAAGACGATCAAGTTGGTCTGCAGTAAGATAGCAGATGCTGTCATTGAAGGATCAAAGCTGCAAATGCTTGAGAAAGGTGATTCTGTTGAGTTGGCTGATCAGGAAGGTGAGGGAGAGATGGTGGAGATGATGGGATCTTATACCTTCGATCCGGAAGAAGACTAATTTTTGAGGTTATATTAGATGATGATTTCTGCTCGTACTGTAAAAGAGGTTAGAGATAGGGTGGGGGCAGGTATGTTGGATTGTAAAAATGCCCTGTTGGAGGTGGATGGAGATGTTGAGAGGGCTATCGAGGTTTTAAAGAGTAAGGGGCTAGCTATTGCTGATAAGAAAAAGGGTGATGCTGTATTTGAAGGAGTTATAGAATCTTACGTGCATCATACCGCCAAAGTGGGCGTGCTGGTTGAGGTGAATTGTGAGACCGATTTCGTTGCTCGCACTCAAGAGTTCAAGGCTCTGGCACATGATATAGCTATGCATATAGCTGCTGCGTCTCCTCAATATATTGTTCCTGAAGACATGCCTGCAGATGAGAAAGCATCTCCACAAAGCATTTGCCTTCTGGAGCAACCGTTCATTAAGGATGTCTCTAAGAGCGTAAGGCAGATTATCAGCGAGATGGTAGCCATGGTTGGTGAGAACATCCAGGTAAAGAGATTTGCCAGGTTTGAGATAGGCTATTAGTTTTTAATTCTGGTCGCTGGGTGGGATAGAAGATCAGGAGGTCAGGTAGTCGTG
>CAZVCX010000010.1:0-3341 GCA_964626375.1 uncultured Dehalococcoidales bacterium
AGAGGGAAAAGAAAAAAACCCCGCCGATTAGTAATTCGAGGCAAACAATGCAGATAAGAAAACCTGCTGCTGCAGGTACATTTTATGCTGGCACTGCAGGGGACCTGGTAGCACAAATTGAATGGTGCTACCGCCACGAAGTAGGACCGAGAGCGCTGCCACAGGTAAACGCGCAAGGCAAGAGGAAAATCATCGCCATGGTAGTACCTCACGCAGGATATATCGCCTCAGGGCCAGTGGCTGCTCATGCCTACAAGGAACTGGCCAGCGATGGAATACCCGATACGGTTATACTGGTCGGTCCAAACCATACGGGATACGGCACACCCGTTTCTATATGGGCAGAAGGTTACTGGGAAACGCCTCTGGGCAAAGTACCGGTAAACAAAGAAATGTCCCAGAAAATACTCGGTGGCATAATACAGCCTGATGAAAAAGCTCACCTCTACGAGCACAGCCTTGAAGTTCACATCCCGTGGTTACAGCATCTATATAAGGAGATAGCAATTGTCCCCATTACTATGATGATTCAGGATATGGAAACAGCTAAAGAGGTGGGCATGGCAATTTCACAGGCAGCCGACGAGAAGACTGTGATCATAGCCAGCACCGACTTTACTCACTACGAACCTCACTCCATCGCAGCGGAGAAAGACTCTTCCGTAATAAAGGCCATACTTGATATGGACGAAAAGCAATTGTATCAGAAGATACAGGCGCTGAACTGTACAATGTGCGGCTTCGGCCCAGTGGCTTCGGCCATAGTGGCAGCAAAGGAAAAACAGGCGAAAAAAGCAACGCTGCTAAGATATGCTACCAGTGGGGATGTCATTGGTGACTTCTCTCGAGTGGTGGGCTACGCCTCCATCTCAATTCAGTAACAACCCCTATACAAATACTCCATCCAGATAAATTAGCAAAAGGGCAAGTAAACCTGTAAGCCGAGTTATGTGTCCTCTTGGCCACCCCTGAGAAAAATTTCTATTACTAGGTTAGCGCATAGTATCTATGGTTGTCAATGGGGTTGTGTGGTAATATGTACAAGCAATGGAAGAATGGGCCGTTAAAGTCCTAGCTTGGGCAGGCATCGCCGTTTTCGTCGGCTTCATCGCAATAGTGGTTATCGGCGCGCTCCGGAGCGAAAAGGAAGATGTGCCGCCCGGATGGGGGGACGAGGATCCGATTTTCTGGCGGTTTGCCTGGTGGGTAAAAGCCAGGTTGTCTACAGTTTCCGTGGCCATGAAGAAATTATAGCCGAAAGGGAGTGCAGTGCACCCCCTTGACTAACATGGGTGCACAAATCATGTATCTACATAAAGATGTAAGAGATTTCGTCAGGCAATACACCGAAGAGTTGTATATTCTACTGGAATTCACCAGAGATTATGACAGATACATCATTGGGCCATTCAATAAACGCATAACAGATGATACTGCAAGAATACCAGAAGACATAAAGGGTGAGATGAGACAAATGTCATCAGAGTTGCCCTCTGAAGCGGAGACAGACAAAGAATTAGAGGAAATGACACAGGGCTATTATGATTTAGTAACCAGAGAAGCCGATAATCTCAATAACTACTCAACAGATTCAGTTGAAAAGCTAGTAAATTTATTTTTTCAATTTGAAAAGTCGTTGCTATATCCGAATTTGCTTTACTCTATTGCTTTAACACATATTATCGCCGTATTCAGACGCTTTCTAAGCGATTTCCTTAGTGTGTTTTATGTAAACAATCTTGATTTACTTAAACCCCTAGAAGGTAATATCGATGATGTAGCAGAAAAGATTAAAAAGGATTTTAATTTGGATGTGTCTCAATTTAACCAATTCGAAACCATCCGTGAGGCCTCTAATCACCGTAACATCGTTATTCATGATCGGGGTATCACTGACGAGCATTATTGTGGAAAGATAACGGGTGCGCAAATTGGAGTCAAGCTATCAACCGATTTTAAGTATATTGAAACTCTCATCAACGCGATTGGTCGATTCATAGACCATCTTGACGCACATTTTTCTCGTGAAATGCATTATACGAGATATCCAGGGCAAAATAGAATATTACATCCACCGGCGACAAATACCTGATAATGTAGACCCATAATAATTTTGCGAGAGTGGAAATAGAACCAAGCTACATGGCAGAGACTACGCGGGGAGTGAAATAGGTGTGCTGGGGTTGATTTGTTCCTAGTGGTTGTGCTACAAAACTATCACTTTAGATAAACCAGTTTTTTAAAATAACAGAACCCGCTCTTAACAAACTGTCCAGGTTTTGGGAACCACCTCAGATGTAGTATTCAAACAAGGTTAAATTACAGGAGGAGCAGCGATGACACTTGCAATGGAGATGATCAAATCTGAGATTGAAGACGCGCAGGAAGACGTGTCTCGTTACAAGATAGCTTCTTATCCTGCTGACTATACACTGCAGGGGCTTTATGATAAATGGCAGGCAGGGGAAATATACGTGCCACCGTTTCAGAGACGTTTTGTTTGGACCATCAACCAGGCCAGCAGTCTCATAGAGTCTTTCTTACTTGGTTTGCCTGTTCCCCCTTTGTTCCTTTATCGAGAAAGTGATACCCAGAAGCTACTTGTCGTTGATGGACAGCAGAGACTACGAAGTGTGTTTGGATACTTTGCGGAGGAATTCCCAGACACTGGGCAACGATTTTCACTTAGAAAGGTTAAGCCTGTATGGGACGGACTTCTCTTTAGCCAACTTAGTACAGCAGATAAAATTCGTCTTAGGGACGCCGTACTGAGAACCATAATTATTGAACAGTTGGATCCCAAGGATAATACCAGCATGTACCATATTTTTAAGAGATTGAACACCGGTGGCACAATATTGAACGCACAGGAAATCAGAAACGCTCTGTATCATGGTGACTTTAGTAAGTTCCTCGTGGAGTTAAATAAACTAGGAGCTTGGAGAGCAGTTCTAGGTAGTGATGAAGTAGATAAAAGACATAGAGACGTCGAATTGGTGTTGAGAGTCTTAGCTTTGGCAGAAAAAAGCGAGAGTTATTATAAACCAATGAAGGATTTTTTAACGGATTTCATGAAAGATAATCGCAATGCCCGAGAAAATTTCGAAAGGTACCGAGAGAACTTCAAGCACGGAGTTACGTACGCGTTGGAGGCATTGGGACCCAAGCCATTTCATAGACAACGTGGATTGAATGCGGCTGTATGTGATTCCGTAATGGTAGCCTTTTACCGGAACTGGGAAAAGAAAAAAGATGACTTGAAGGATAGATTCGGAAACCTTCTGAAGAACGAAGCTTTTGACGAATACATTTCTAGTTCTACAACCGATGTAGACACCGTG
>CAZVCX010000011.1:0-2894 GCA_964626375.1 uncultured Dehalococcoidales bacterium
AACTGTCTCTGAGGTAGTGCGGGCGGTATTTAGATTGCTTGGCTGTCGTGGTGGCTACGCCCGAGTGGATATGCGCATGGATAGGCAGGGATGCCTAAACGTTATCGAGGTAAATCCCAATCCGGATATTTCTCCGGACGCCGGTATGGTACGTCAGGCTAAGGCTGCTGGGATGAACTACACTAATTTCATTGAGAAGATTGTGAAACTGGCAATGGAGAAAGAAGAATATGGCTATTACGATTCGTCCTATGCGGTTTAAAGACAAGGCAGCACTGATGGAAATATTACAGGATACGCCCGAGTTCAAATCATCTGAGGTGGTTGTTGCCGAAGAAATTGTTGACAATTGTATGAAAGACTCCATGAATTCGGGATATTATGCCTTGATAGCAGAGGATGAATCGGGAATTACAGGCTATATTAGCTATGGGCCTACTCCTTTGACTGAAGGTACTTGGGATATTTATTGGGAAGCAGTGGCTCAACATAAACGAGGAAAGGCCATTGGCAGTGCTCTAATGAAAACAGCAGAGGAACAAATTAGGAAGGCTGAGGGGAGGCTGGTTCTTATTGAGACCTCCTCTTTGCCATCATACGAACTGACCCGTCGCTTTTACCTGAATTCCGGTTATGAAGTAGTTGCACGTGTGCCTGATTTCTATTCGCCCGGAGACGACAAGATAATTTTGCAAAAGCGGCTGAAATAGTATAGTGCGATTGAGATATTAAAAGAAGTTCGACTTATTTTCATCTATCCTTGCTTTGGCGTCTTTTTAGCGAAAGTGGAAAAGAGCCGCTGATATGGGTCATATAACATCGGTATTTCTATAAAATCAGTCCCAAGAGTGAAATCGCTCCCCGCATGTTGAAGAAAGGCCAAGTTGTTATTTGCTGTGGGGCTGTGAATTTTCTTTTACAGCTTCGTCATATAGAAAAAGAATTGGCTGCATTTATGAAATTAACCAATAAACACTGTGCGATGATTTTTCGTTATATTGATTGAGAACAACTGAAAAAGAAGGAGGAATTCAAATACAATTATGAATAAGTTGATTCTGGCATGTCTTGCGCTGTGCTTGTTGTTTCCTGTTGTCTCCTGCTCCGGGCCGGATTCAAATGTGCCGTCGGAGATCAATAGCGAGGAGGAAGCAAGGGGTGCTGCCATCTCTTATCTCCAGGACAATTATGAAGAAAGAGCTCCATCGACCGGCGGTGATTGGCAGGGTAAGGATATTACTCCAGAAGGTTTACTGGGTAGAAGAGTTATTGAGTTCAATTTCGGTGATTGGAGGGCAGTGGTATCTTGCCCGGTGGTTGCTCCAGAGAACATCCAGTATGAGGTAATTGTCGAAAACGTAGCATCCGGATGGTACTGGCGGGGAATAGTTGAGCCCAATGGCTACGTTGCTGAGCTGGTGCCCTTTCAGGAGATAACTCAGGATAAGAGTCTGCAAATTGCTGAAGAATTCGTGAAGAATAGCCCTACCTTCCAGTTCGATGGCATAAAAGATAGCCTGGTGCTCGTTGAGACGCTATATCCGGATATTGAATATGCCTGGCAATTCATCTTCGCGTTTGATAGCAGGCATTCTGGATATGGTGATAGAAGCGGTGAAAACCTGCTACAGGTAATAGCGCCTCATGAGGTATCCGTGATAGTTGAAAAAGGTGTGGTAATCTCAGCTCGAATGGATGATCAATGGGATATGCTCGAACAGGAGCTCATCCGGTAGATGTCCATGTGTGCCGGCGATAATCAGCGATGCCGGCAGGTGCCTGAATCTCTCAAGAGGTAACTGGACCGGGCTATTTCGGAGAAGTAATAGCCCAGTAGCAATAGTAGGACCGTCGTCAGCTGGCTAGAGCGGCAACAGGATATTCCCGTCCTATTGACAACAACCAGGCGTTGATCTATCTTGTTAGTAAGAAGTTGAAGCGGGAGGTTAAATATGCTGAGCGCTCGTAATCAAATTAAAGGTACCGTTAAGTCTATCAGGCCTGGCAAGGTGATGGCAGAGGTGGTGATTGAATCATCTGGAATTGAGATCGTGTCTGTTATAAGTATGGGATCTGTTGAGAGAATGGACCTCAAAGAGGGAGATAAGGCTACAGCCGTGATCAAGGCCACCGAAGTCATGATTGAAAAGTAGATGTTATGCCCTGCTATGCTCTGTCTATTCCTCTATATCTCTAGCCGGATGGTCTGAAGTAAGAAACTTTATCACTATGGGAGTTTGTCCAAGGAGAACATGGCCGGCGTCTGGAATAACTCGGGCATATGAAGAGGGCAATAGCTTTTTTATGCGGTCAGCGGCTTTCTGTGAAGGAATCAAGGCATCCTGTAGCCCCGCGATTAGCAATACTGGCATCCTCAGGCGCCTCAGCTCGGAGTCGGAGAAGAGTGGGAGATTGCCCATGCGGGACTTGAAATGGGTCATGATAGCGTCCATGAATTTTATCGCTTCTTCGTGTATGGGTTGATCGCCGAAGGTCATGCGGTTAATAGCGCGGGCTCCTCTTTTCCCAAACAGAGAGAATACCATGGCGCGCAGGAGGAAAGACGCTTTGGCTGGCACGAGGCCTCCTGACGATAGCAATACCAGTTTCTCTATCCATTCGAGCCTGGAGATGGCAAATTTCAGAGCTATCCATCCGCCCTGCGAAATCCCCAGGATAGAGGCTTTCTCGATCTTTAACGCATTGAGAATGTCTTCCATCCATTCGGCATAGGCGGGTCCATTCCAATCTGGGCGGTTCGGCGCGCTTTTGCCTGGTTCACCCGGCGTATCTATCGCATATACCCGGAAATGTCTGCTGTATTGCTCAACATCTCCTATCCAGGAGGCAGCGTTGGAGCAGGCACCGTGAAGCAGTAACAGTGGCGGTGCACC
>CAZVCX010000012.1:0-3805 GCA_964626375.1 uncultured Dehalococcoidales bacterium
TGTAATTTTCTGCCTTGTAAAGTGCGTGCAAAGCGGGGATGATAATACATTGACAGGGCAAACACTGAAGAGACTACAAACGGGTTATCTATCTAAAACGGTTTCAGCTATGACCTCCTAGTATTTGTTACTAAGAGGTCGTTTCTGTTTATGGACAGCCAGGGGCAGGAAAGGTAAAAGGAGGGCAAAGTGGTGTTTTGGATGAAGGAAAAGATGCCATCGTTATCAATTTTGCTGGTTTTGGGTATATTGGTGTCGCTTTTTGGGGCGGCGTTTCCTGCAATGGCAGACACCTCAGATCACTATGGTAATAGATCTATGGATCTCACTGTGGAATACGATGGGGATACTGATTCTGCTACACTAACTTGGTATCCTACCATGGGTGAAGCAATTGTTGGGTTTGCCGTAGTATACTTCACTCAAGCTGATGAAGCAGCAATGGTTAAGGAAGTTTCGGCAGATAGAACAAGTTGTGTCCTCGATGAGGCATCGGATTCTGGTTTCTATGAGGTTGAGGTTCGAAGCTTCAATAGCAGTAATTCATTGATTGAGCTGACCCCACGGGAATCCCTTTTCAGCAGCGTAATCAAACCGGAAACACTTGTCTTATCATCTCTTGCCCAAGCAACAACTTCGGGCTCTGATTCCCTTGCTATATCCCTGGTTAACTGTGACTCGCAGAATTTCCCCTTCATTTACTTGACTGTCAGGGTGTCTAGAGATGGTCAGCCGGTTAATGACCTTAGAGGCAATGATTTCTCGGTTACTGAAGATGGACGACTTCAAACTGAAATGTTCGATGTTGTCCTTCCTCAGGCAGGTGGCGGTGTCCGTATGGCAGATATTGTATTTCTTATTGACACCAGCGGTAGCATGGGGCCCGAAATTGCATCCGTCCGGGATAACGCTGTGGGCTTTGCAGATGCGCTGGGCGCCAGCGATATTGACTATAGATTGGGGCTGGTCAGGTTCGGAAACTCTTCCGGTGCCAATCCTGGTATTATCGGAGAAGGTCTAACTGACGATGCCGAAACATTCAAGGGTTGGGTAGGAACACTTGGAGCCAGCGGTGGTCATGAACCAGGTTTTGAGGCAATTAGACTGGCCATACTGGATTACAATTTTCGTCCTGGGGCGCAGAAGGTGTTCATCCTCATCACGGATGAAGATAGCGATGATAGAGATAAACAAACTACGATAGACCTGATTCAGGCAAACGACGTCACTGTTCATGCCGCAGTTGATTGTAATTCCGGGACCTCTCAGTCTGACTACTGTGGAGCCGGTAGTGTCCGCGAGGTCTCAGGCGGCCTGTTATTCTCGGTTACCGGGGACTACACCGAAATCCTGGATACCATCCAGCGTGAGGCAGCCAATACCTACATTGTCCGCTACCGCACTGATAATCCGGTCTTTGATAGCCTTGAACGAGCAGTGGTGTGCACAGCGGATGACGGGACATCAAGCGATTCTGTCCAGTGCACCTATATCCCAGGCGGTGCACCACAAATCCAGCGCACTCAGAGCACAATTGCTCTCCATGGCAAATCGCTTGTTGCCGGTTCATCTCCGACCATTTCGGTAGAGGTGACAGATGCAGCGGAACCATTTGTTCAGAGTGTAACGCTTAATGCACGAGTTACGGGGTCCGGTTCGGGCTATGTGCAGATGGATATGCCTCCTCAAGGAGGCGATATCTACTCGGCACAGGTGCCAGGTAGCTATGTTGAAACACCAGGGCTTGATTACTACATCCGGGCAACGGATGGCCAGAGCACCTCTTCAGCTCCCAGCACTGACCCTGATAAGAATCCATATCAAATTGCGGTCTTGCCCAACGAGGCGCCACAGATTACTCATACTCCAGTTACTACTTCGACCCCCGGGACAACCATAGAAATCACTGCAGAGATTGTAGACACCACAAATGCTCTATGGGAAAAGACGTTGTTCTACCGAAAGGCAGGTCAGCTGCTGTATCAGAAAGCTCCAATGATAAACACGGGCGCAGACCTTTTTTCTGCCGAGGTCCTAGAAGACTATGTAACCAGTGATGGTGTTGATTACTACATTTATGCTGAAGATGACCTGGGAGTGGGTAATTACAGTGGCACACCGGATAATCCGTATCAGGTGACAGTTGCAACTCTTTATGGCCCTTACCCATATGGATACGGGTTTAAGAACCGTTCGGTTTTGAAAGGCTCTCTTTCTGGTGGCATAAATAAACATGGAAGCGAAAATCCTGACCAGTGGCAGATTATCGAAGGGAGCAAGTGGGATATATTTAGGGAAACCTTTGACTGGGACTATGTGTCCGAAACGAGGCAGATGGAGCTTTTCAATGCATGGGGGCTTGACAAAGCAGCCCCCAGCATTTTTGGAGGTGGCTGCTATGGCATGTCGGTTTCTTCCCTCATGGAATTTGTTTATCCAACCTACGACCATTTTTTAGAAGAGAAAATGTCTGAGCCATTCCTTTACAAACTTGATGAGCCTACCATAGGGAGCAAGAAATGGGATGCCAGTGGTGATATGAAGGAAAAACCTGTATTGAATCATATCCTCAAGTTCCAGCTTTCGCAGTACGCTCCCATTGTTCAAGGTATGCAGGGAACCAGTGACTACCCGAAGTATTGCTTAGAAAACCTAAAGAACGACCTTCCCAAAGGGGTAAATTACATCTTGGTACTCGGGTACGAAACGATTATTCTCAAGACAAAACTTCTTTCTGGTGGCCATGCAGTAGTTCCCTACAAAGTGGAAAATAACAAGATATTCGTTTACGATCCGAATCACCCATACGATCCGAATCACCCAACTAGTGAAAATTATTATCTTGAAGTTTATGACGATGATGGTATCTGGAGATGGAAATATGATAACTTGGGATGGCCACCATTTTACGCAACACGCGATTTCGTTTATCTTTTTCCTATGGAGATGCTCTATAACAGTGGTAAGAAATTGCACGCTGTGCGCTTGAAAGGCGATTTCCCTAGCTTGCCTTTTTGCCAGTTTTTCCTAGATGGAGAACCCAATCTCTTACTGGAAGACTCTAAGGGCAAATGCACCGGATTTAAGAACGGTGAGTTCGTGCGTGAGATTCCTGGGGTCAACCCGGTTCACATTTTGGGCCTAGCAATTGATGGTAAACCAATGCCTTGGAAACAGGTCTATTACGGACAGACCGATGCGAGACTCATAGCCACGATACAAGGGACAGAAAATGGAACCTACTCATTGCGGGAGTTCACACCTTCCTGGTTTACCTCGCTTCTAGAAGTTCCGATAAAGGAAACTGGGACCGACCGAGTTACTTTCTCACAGGACACCACCACTATATTTGTCTCCTCAAACCAGCCTCAAAAGCAATATACCCTTCTTATGGCAAACGAGGCGGACGCTGGGCAAACTTTCTTTGCCGAAAGCATTTCTATTGCAGGGGGTGCGACTCATAACTATACCATCGACTGGGAGGCCCTTGCACGCGGAGAAGAGGGGGCAACTTTGCAGATAGATGAAGACGGTGACGGAACTTTTGAACGGACTATTACCTCGGACAGCGAGCTCACAGGTGAGGAATTCGAAGCTGAAGCCAACCATCCGCCTCGTGCCGATGCTGGTCCTGACCAGACGGTGCAGGTTGGCGATACGGTCCAGCTGGACGGAAAGGGGTACGATCCTGATGGTGACCAGCTGAGCTACTGTTGGAACTTTCTCACTAAGCCTGCGGGAAGCATAGCCAGATTCTCGCAAATGGGACTTCCAGATCCAACCTTCGTTGCAGATAAAGCAGGAC
>CAZVCX010000013.1:0-3852 GCA_964626375.1 uncultured Dehalococcoidales bacterium
CTCTTTGCGCTCAGTTGATGAGCTTTCACTTGCCGCCCGCTACCACATGTGGTCCATGGCGCTGTGCCATGTTGCCGTGGGTTGATCTCCCTGGGATTCCACCATGTTCTTCAGGTTTCCCAGAAAGCATTTGTCCGTGTTGGCCAGCGTTTTCTTGATGAACAGGCTCACGAAGAATGACTTGAAGAAGTTCACGTTGAGCAGGTCTATCTTTTCAGTGACGATGAAGAGGCATCCTTTCTGCCGGGGGATGACTTCGTAGCTCGTTTCAACTATGGCATAGCCGGGCGCTTCTCCTGTGAAAGTGAACTTTCTATTTTCCTCCAGCTCCGTTAAGGAGCATTCAAAGGTATGCGCTCGAGTGCCGAGCTCCTTTTCGATGAAACAGGAGGATCCTACCTCGAAGATATCTCCATCGGGCATGGAGAGTATTCGGGTATCTCTCCTCCAGAGTTTGATCTTTTCCGGATCAATAATGAAGGGCCACACTACCTCGGGGCTTACATTCAGATGTGTTCCCTCTCTTACTCTTGCCATGTGCTTTCCTGCAGGGAGAAATGTAGCACAGAAGGATCTCGGGTAGCAATATGAGTTTATCTTTCGTTGCCCGGATACCGCCTTTCCGCCTGGCAGGAGTTCATTCGGTGGAAGATGAGGTGCGGTTACGGGAGTTTTTGCGCTGGAGATACTCCGTTATGCTTTCTCGCGGTATTATGCTCACCCGGGTTGCCTTCTTCGACTGGATCTCTCCTTCCCGGATTAACCTCTGCACATCTTTGACGGTGCATTCCAGCAGCTCCGCAGCTTCAGATATTGAAATGAATGGGCCTCTATCTATCATCCTCTGCCTCACCTCTCTTTTTTTCATTCTATGTCCTGGATACTTAACTGTCAATGTTATTGCTGGTTGACGCGGGAAAATACAGGAAAAGAGAAAGGAAATTCAGTTTCTCGACTGAGAGGAAGCTGCCTCGGTTCATTTAAAAGACCGGGCCAATCCGACGGCGATAACTACAAGGGCGATAATGATGATGGCCCATACGGTAATGTGGTTGTCATCGTCCTTTTGGGCAAGGCGCCTCTCATCTGCTCTGCGCTTTTTGCGGCTCACTCTTTCTTCTTCCTGTTGTGTGGGTTTTAAAGAAGGCAAATGCTATGGCATGCGATAATTTTCGCTTGAGTATCTTGTCCTATATTATATCCCAGCTTTTGTACCCTTCCTTGATGGCCAGCAGGTATTTCTGAGAAGGTTGCGTTTCCTTTGTCTGGTCGAGCTTGATATATATTATGGCTTCTATTGCGTCGCCAAGGTCTGTGAAGACCATGATATTTCTGCGGTTGTAGCTTGAGGGATATCCTTTATATTTGTCCAGCGCTCTCAGGCATCCCTCGGATATTTCATACACTGCACCGGGAACCTTTTGCCCTCCGGCTGGCTTGACGCTGGCAATTCCCCCGCCCCATGCTCTGGACCAGCCGGTAAATATCAGCTTGTAGTTTGGCAGCACGGCCATGCACTTGCGTTTGGCTCTGGGGCAAAGCGTTGCCATGTGCTTGGAGTTGAGGGTGGAACCATAAGCGAAATAGTTCATGCCGATAGTTTTTCCATGGCCTTATTCGCTGCCATCGGTACTGCTACTGCTACATCGAAGCCATCCATCGCCTTCAGAACGGGCGTCAATATATCCTGGTATTCTTCCTCTTCCGCCAGGTTGCGGATCACCAGGTGCATGCCGTCGTTAAGGGATAGAGTATCTGCGCGCGACACCAGCTCCCGCAATATTGGCAGCAGGGATTCTCTGTCCATAACTATCAGCCCTTCGGCGGCCAGCCAGCGGATTTCGAATTCTTTATCCTCCAGAAGCTTTACGAGCGTGGGTATCGATGCTGGGTCAGCTATTTCACCCAGCGCCTTGGCTGCTCCCCATCTGACCTCTTTGCTCTTGCTCTCCGATGCTTCTATCAGAGCGGGTACGGAAAGTTGGCCAATGGCCACCAGAGCTTCTCGTGACAGTTTCCTCGTCAAGCCGTCTTTATCTCCCAGCAGCTTTACAAGAGGCGTAACCGCTCTGGGATCGCCTATTTCGCCCAGCGCTGAGATGATCTCGTGGCGCATTCTTTCTCTGGAAGATGGAAGGGCTTCTATCAGCGAATCTGTAGCTGCTTTTCCCATCGATACCAGCGATTCATAGGCGCTCTGGCGTTTCGTGGCATCTTTCTCTCCCAGCGATGCTATCAGTGATTTTATATCTGATGAACCGGTTTGCATGAATACATACCTCCTCCTTGTCTTTTGGCCAGCGCCTTCAGGCCCGTTTGCCGGGTATCTCGTGCCGTTTGTTGTGAAAATAGCTCGTAACCCTGCTCCATTATTATACCTTTGTATAGTTTCCAGGAGAAGACTCCATGCGCAGCAGAAGAAATATCTCTTGGCTGTGCCGTAGAGGTATGCAGTGCTTTAGCTCCGGATTGTTTTTGCCTTTTCTCTTGCACATGTTCACGGCATTTTCCCTTGAGGAGTTGTGAATTTATTCGCTATGAGAATGGCTGCGTTTCTGAATAACGGAGGAATGGAGCGAGAATCTCTGTTATGAAGCTCCGATATATATCGACTTCTGCGTCTTCTGATGGTATATTATATTTGCAGAGGGGAATTTTTGCCAGTAGCTATGATGTGTTAGCAAAAATATCGAATAAGGTCGTGTTGGTTATGCTATATGCAGCAGCACGGGAAGGGAGATAGTATATGTTTGAAAGGATACTTGCTCCTAGTGATGCGTCGAAAGAGAGCGAGCTGGTTTTGCCCTACCTGGAAGAGCTGGGAATCAGGATTGGCTCTGAAATAACCCTGGTTCACGTCTATCCTCCAAAGATGAACGATTTTTCGGAAGACATGATGCAGTACATGGAGAATGTAGTGCAGGGGTTGCAGAGTAGGGTGGGGAATACGAGCAAGGTTAATTACGTCATATTAAACGGGAGGCCGAGCGATACCATCATCTATCATGCGATGGAAGAAAGCTACAACGTCATCGTCATGGCAACTCATGGTGAATCCGGCGTGAGGCACTGGGGGATCGGAAGCACGGTTGACAAGGTGGTTCGAGGAACGAGCAAACCGGTATTGCTCATCAGAGCAAAGTCAGCCAGAGCTATGCGTGAGGGCGGTTTGCTGGACAAGATAGTCGTTGCTCTGGACGGGTCCAGAATAGCTGAGGTTACTATTCCCTATATAGAAGAGCTGGCCCTGAGCTTGCAAGCTGCGCACAGGCAGGAAATTGTTCTTATCCAGGTGGTGTCCCCCACCTACCGCGCCGCCACCGGGGGTGCTTTCATGAGGGGTTCATATACGGAGGTGGAGCTTGAGAGGTTGAAGGGGAAAACGGCAGATTACCTGGAGAAAGTGGCTACGGGTATGAGGAGCAAGGGCATAGAAGTCCACTGCGAGGTGCTGGTTGGCGATGAGGCCGAGGAGATCATGAGATTTTCAGATGAGGGTGATGCCAATCTCCTCGCCATGGCGACGCACGGCATTTCTGGTTTTAACAGGCAGTATCTTGGGAAGGTCGCTGAAAGGATAGAACACCACGGGCAAAAACCGTTGCTGTTGGTTAAGCCTGCGTAGCGATATGAAAGGGGAAAGAGCGTCGATATGGGTTACGTGGATACGCTGAGGAAAGCTGAATACTTCATCGGTCTGAGCGATGAGGACCTCAAGTTGATAGATGAGTTTTGTCACCTGGAAACATACGAAGCGGGTACAATTCTCTATCATGAGGGCGATCTAGCCAGAGATCTATATGTGGTGCATGAAGGAAAGGTTTCTATACGGATGGAGGAAGGGCAGGTCAG
>CAZVCX010000014.1:0-2821 GCA_964626375.1 uncultured Dehalococcoidales bacterium
GGGTGATGGTGAGGGCGATGGTGAGGGCGAAGCTGGAGATGTACAACCTCCAATAACCAGACCTATTAGTAAGATGACCGAGATAAGTCCTAACACGATCCTGTACTTCATATGATGAACCTCCTCAATTAATTTTATCTGTCTGTAACACAGCGCAAGATATCTCTCTCGCGTGACTCTTAATTATTCTCTTTTACCATACTATTTACATGATGGAATTTTACTCTTGAGCAGAGAGGTTGACAAGCGAAGCAAGGCCTTTAATGCGAGCGATATTGGAGTCTACCAGCTTTTGAAGATGGTCTATATCCCCTTCGTTCACATGGGAGAAACGCCCTGTCAACGCAACCAGCTGTGATATTGGCTTGGGCTTGGTGATTTCCTTGGTTATATGTATGTTGCCATGTTCAGCTTCCCAGAGGGGGAAGAAATTTGTCTCCACAGCGATTCTGGAAATCTCGATAGCACTATCCAGAGATGATCTCCAGCCGGTGGGACATGGAGAGTAAAGATGTATATAGGACATGCCATCCTTAACGGCCATGGCTTTTTGTAGTTTCTTAGCATAGTCCTCCAAATAGGCCACAGTAGCCGTAGCCACATAAGAAACTCCATGGTCCAGCATAATTAATGGCATATTCTTGCTGTTTTCTCCCTTGCCATGCACCATCTCTCCCACCGGGCTGGTGGTTGTCCACGCTCCAAAAGGCGTGGTACCACTTCTTTGAATGCCGGTATTCATATAACCTTCGTTATCATAGCATATGTAAATGATATTCTCTCCTCTTTCAGCTGCACCAGATAGCGACTGAAAGCCTACATCAGACGTGGCTCCATCTCCAACGAATGCCACAACGTTAATTTCTCTCTGCTTTAACTTATAATATCTCTTGATTCCCGTTAGCACGGAAGCCGTGTTGGTCAGAAGGGAGCTCACGCATGCCACTCTCGTTCCTACCTGTGTATCGAGCCCCATGAGAGAGGTGGCCAGACATCCTGGAGCGGTGAACAGGATGGTGTTTTTCCCCAGAATCCGCAATGAAAACCTGAGCCCCAGTTCAGCAGGGCATCCAGCGCAGAGAGTTGCTCCTGGCGTAAGCAAATCGTCGTCGTGTAGATAGCTTTGCACAGGCTCGTTGTTGACATAGCTAAGGACATCATAGGGGCAAGCTTCAACGCATTTCGGAGATCCATCACACATATCGCATTTTAATGATTGGTGCGCTTCATGGTCATAATAGATGCCTCCGTAGGGACAGGCCAGGGTGCACATACCGCATCCAATGCATTTCTTCTCATTAACGCGGACTATGCCATCATCGGGACTCTTCTCTATTGCTCTGACGGGACATACTGCCTGGCATTCGGGTTCACTGCACTGATTACAGACCATGGCCGTGTGGAAATTCCCCTCCGGTACGTGAAGGGCAGTTAGCCTTGAAATGCCTTTGGCCTGTATACAGGCTTGCTCACAAAGAGAGCAATCTGAAGGACACTCTCCATATTTGACTTTTAGAGTTCCGTAGAATTGATTCATTTTTACTTATCTGACAGGACTGGATTCCCTGTTTTCGTTCTCCAGCATTAGCTTACAGCTTATGTCTTTGGGAGTTTCGAATAGTGCTTCAGATGATAAAGATATATCTATCCTTTTCTTGATGAGATATTGTAGAACTCCTGGATGTGTATCGACATCGAGCAAGGAGACTCCCACAAGTCTGCCATCTTTATATACCATCTTTTTGAACGTGTTATTCTTTTCCTCTTTTAATATTTGCCCTTCATCGCCAACTGACATGCCTATGGAAACGGCGCTATGTCCCAGGAAATTTAAGATGTTCGTTGATAGCCAACCTTCATATTCGGTTTCCTGTCCTACCATGTTGCAGGCAGCAACCTTTGCTTGATCAACGGCGGTTGGCAGAACAAGGCTTAGGCCTGGATCGCCAGTAAAGAAGTCTGGGGCCTTGGCTGCGTCTCCTGCAACGTAGATATTTTCCACGTTGGTTCTCATTTTTCTATCTGCTATGATTCCTTCATCTAGGTTAATACCGCTGCCCTCAAGAAAAGATGTCGCTGGTTTTACTCCGAGAGCAACGACAATAATATCAGTATCGAAACCAGTTTCATCGGGAAAAGCGACTTCGATTTTGTTTCCCTTTTTGTTGACCCTCTTTATTACTTGGCCTTTATATATCTGGGCCCCTTTATCAGCAATAATGTTCTCAATAATGTTGCCTACATCCTGATCAAAATATCTGCGCAGCACTCTGCTTCTTACAACTATGCGAACTTCGTGACCGGCCTCGAGGAGGGCTACTGCCAGTTCTACTGCTACAAGGCCCCCTCCATAAATGGTAATGTTCTTTTTGCTCTCCAGTTGCTGTTGTAGCGCTTTATAATCTGCAAAAGTGTGGAAGTATAGAGGTGATACTTCATTTATACCATCTATTGCAGCTTTTGTTGGCTCCGCTCCGGAAGCAATGAGGAGCGTATCGTAGTCTTCAACGCCGCCATCCTTGTAGACGAGCTGCCCTTTGTTGGGCTGGACTTCAATGACTTCTTTCCCACTAATAAAATCGCACCCTAAATGCTGTAGATCTTTCTCTTTGGAGATCCAGAGGTTATCCTCTGGCAATTTGCCTGATACTAGATAAGGTAGCGCCGCCAGAGAGTATGGCGAGCATTGATCCTTGCTTATCATAGTAATGCTGTCATCAGGAGACAACTCATGTATTTTCTGGACCGCTGCAAAGCCGGCTGCGCCACTCCCTATTATCACGTGCTTTGTCTTTTTCATGTTTCTCTTACTCCAGGCTGA
>CAZVCX010000015.1:0-9786 GCA_964626375.1 uncultured Dehalococcoidales bacterium
CCAACCAGGACTGTAGATGACCCTGAAATAGTGGCAAAGACGGAAAAAGAGTCTGCAGACAAGCTCCGGACCATCTTTGGGGAAAAGTAGAGGAAATTCTCAAAACTTCCTTGTGAAGACAATAGTGAAGGGATGTCTACCATGTAGTATGGTAGACATCCCTTCACTTGTAGTGAGGTTAGGGGAATAACTGGATTTAAATATGCTTCCGGGTGTAAAGGCATGGGCAATCTTTATGATGTGGCCTGCATTAGTACTGAATTGCTAAGTAACATGCCATGGGAATGATGTTAAATATATATCTATCTGATCAATTTGTTGTCTCTGGTGAGATAAATTTGCGAATTAAGTTTATTGAATGCAGCTGATGTTTATTATGTTTCTACTCTCTCCAGGAAGAGAGGTAATCAATAAAGTTTGCCCGAGGCTGAAAAGTCAGTTAGAATATTTTGGCTTGATAGCTATTCTGATTTGAATAGGAGAAAATAGTCCATGCATAGATATGTCAGAAGCAAAGCTATAGAGGTTCTCAAAGCTTTGTTGCCTCTGATCGTTGCTATCATCATCATGCAGTTTACCTTAATTAAGATGCCCACGGGCACCTTCGCACAATTCCTGACTGGTGCTGTCATGGTGATTGTGGGCATGATTCTGTTTTTGCTTGGAATAGAGATAGGAATTTTGCCCATGGGAGATGCTGTGGGCGCTGCACTTCCCAGACAGCGCTCCTTAATGTTAGTTGTTGCTATTGCCTTCCTTATTGGCTTTGCAGCGACCATTGCTGAACCGGATGTTATCATTCTAACCGGGCAGATAGACAGGGTCTCACAGGGAGGTATCTCCGGTAACTTCTTGATTTATATTATCGGCATAGGAATAGCTTTCTTCGTTGCCCTGGCAATGTTACGTATAGTTTTGGGGTTCCGCATGGCTTACCTGTTGGCGATTAGTTACCTGATTGTGATAGTCCTTTCCTTTTTCACGCCAGCAGAGTTCTTGCCAGTTGCTTTCGATGCAGGAGGTGTGACCACTGGCCCCATGACGGTGCCTATAATACTATCGTTGGGAGTAGGGTTTAGTTCTGGGCTCTCGGGCAGGACTGCTATATCGGATGGCTTTGGAATAATTGGGCTGGCCTCCGTTGGCCCCATAATAGCAGTCATGATCATGGGAATAATAACGCATTGAGCGGTATAGTGATTTTTGACGGTTTCTGGGACACCGCGCTGAGCGTGGTGAAGGCACTATTGCCTTTGCTTTGTGTCTTCCTCATATTTCAGCTATTGTTTCTTAGGCTGCCCAGACAATATGTTTTCAATCTGTTGAAGGGCACCTTGATCGCAGTTGTAGGGTTGTTGTTTTTTCTTCAAGGAGTACACGTGGGCTTTCTACCTGCAGGAGAGGCGATTGGAGAGATGTTGGGCAATATCGCGTGGAAATGGCTCCTTGTGCCTTTTGGGTTTTTCATAGCTTTTCTTACTACGTGGACAGAACCAGCAGTGCGCATACTCTGTGATCAGGTTGAAAAAGCGTCATCTGCTTCAATTCCCAGGTCCCTGGTGCTCTATACTATTTGTACCGGTGTTGCTCTATTCGTGGGGCTTGGCATGGCTAAAATAATTTTTGGCTTCTCGCTGCTCTATATCGTGGTTCCAGGATATGTATTAGCTCTGGTCATGCTATGGTTTAGTGATAAGAGGTTCCTTTCCATTGCTTTTGATGCAGGAGGGGTGGCGACAGGGCCTATGGCAGTTACATTTCTCATGGCGATAGCCATTGGAGTTTCATCTGCGATAGAGGGGCATGACGTAGTGATTCACGGTTTTGGCTTGATTGCTCTAATAGCCTTGGCACCAATTATATCGGTAATGGTGCTGGGTTTTCTGTTGCGCTTTAAAAAGTGAAAGGGAGGTAGTTAAATGGAATCAGAAATTTCTCTTATCGTCACCATTGTTAACAAGGGATGGGGAGACATGGTTTTGGAGGCTTCCATGAAGGCAGGAGCAGAAGGAGGCACTATCCTCATGGGGAGAGGTGTAGGAGTTCATGAAAAAATGAAAATCCTGGGGATTTGTGTTGAACCAGAGAGAGAAGTTGTTCTATCGGTCACTTATCCCGATAAGAAAGAAGCGATTCTCCAGGAAATTGTTAGTGCCGTTGATTTGGAAAAACCAGGAGCTGGCATTGCATTCGTTGTTCCCGTTGAGAAGGTCGTGGGAGTAGTACACCGTTTTAACAAAGGTTTTCGGCCTGGTTAGACATAAAATTTTTGTTATAATCTCAGTGCAAATTATTGACGATTTCGCGATGATATGATAGAGTACCCCTGCTGTTCAGGCGGAAATCTACAGAAATGTAAGTGATATATAAACTCCTGCGAATGGGGAGCGGTTGAGGAGGCGCAGTTGCGCTCGGGTCGAGCCTTACCGTTTTCCAGGGGAGTTTGGTTTTGCTTGATTAAATTATAATCAAAGTTTCGAAGTAAAAGTACGAGGAGGGCAAATATGTTACCAGGAGAGAAAAAATACCCCCATATTTTCAGTCCGATACAAATTGGGAAGGTATGGTGCAAGAACAGAATCAAGTATGCTTCGACAGAGACTAACTATAATTACAGCGATGGTTTCGTTTCTGATCAGGAAATTGGCTACATAGAAGCACATGCTCGCGGTGGCAACGGCATTGTCACTGCTCAGGGTGCTTATACGGATCCCCGCGGTGAAGGCCAGGGGTACGTTGGCATGATGGGCGTTTGGGATGACAAGTTTATTCCCGGCTTAAAGAAGATGGCTGATGCTATTAATAACGCGGGAGCGGTTTCTTGCTTTCAGTTGATGGCCTGTGGCCGCGTTGGAGGAGTTAATCTGCCCTACACTGTTGGGCCATCTGCAGTTCCTCAAAGGTTGCAGCGTTTCCGGCCTCCGCAGGAAATGACGGTGGAGCAGATTGAAGAGTGCATTCAGGGCCATGTTGATGGCGCGCGCAGGGCAGTTGAGGCTGGTTTCCAGATGGTGGAGGTTTCTGGAATCGTTGGTTACCTCATTTCTAATTTTATCTCATCCTATACTAACAAGAGAACCGATGAATATGGCGGCGATATTGCTGGCCGCTCTGCCTTCATGAGAAAGATACTGGAAGGCGTTCGCAAGGAAATTGGTCCTGATATACCTATGGGCATCCGACTCTGTGGCTGGGAGATGCTCGATGACCGAGGTGGAAATACCGAGGAAGAAAGCCTTGAGTCAATCAAGATAGCCATGAATGCTGGCTGTGATTTTCTCAGTGTAACTGTTGGATGGCAGGAGTCAGGTGGATCGGTTATTTCCAGAGATATACCCATGGGGAACTGGCTTTACATAGCTGAGCGCATGAAGAAAAATATTAGTCAGCCCGTTAGCATGGCATATCGTCTCTTCACGCCCGATGTCCCCGAGAAAGCTATCGCTGAAAACAAACTGGATATTTGGGAACAGTGTCGGCCACAAATTGCAGATCCTGGTTTGCCCAACAAAGTGCTCTGGGGCCATGAAGAGGATATCATTCCCTGCCTGGCCTGCCAAGTTTGCTTGGCCAGGCTTTTCCGTGATGCAAGGGTAACTTGTATGGTAAGGCCCTCCTCGGGGCATGAGGCCGAGCCCGAGTGGGGATACTATGGATTCCCCAAGGTAACGAAGCCGCGGAAAATCATGGTTGCTGGTGCGGGAATTTCTGGTCTCCAGGCTGCAGCCATTGCGTCCGAAAAAGGGCATGATGTTACTGTCTATGAGAAGACGGGCAATATTGGTGGACAGTTCTACTATGCCTCTAGGAATCCATGGGGAGAAGGTTCCGATAAGTACTGGGATGACCAGGAGTTCATGAGGTTCGTTAATTATCTCAAGGCTCAGTGCGATAAGCATGGTGCAAAGATAGTTGTTAATACTCCGGTGACCAAGGAATTGATCCAGAAAGAAAATCCTGATTCCGTGGTAATTGCTACCGGGGCTGTCGCTGAAGTCGCCAATGTTCCTGGATCAGATAAGGCTCATGTAGTGACTATGTTTGACGTGTTTACCGGTAAAGCAAAGCTGGGCAAGAACATCGTCATTGCCGGTGGCTCGGGTGCGGCTATTTCTCTTACCCTATTTGTACTCGATAAATTGGAGAAAGAAGGAGTGAAAGACTTCAGTGTGACCATGATTGATCCCGCGCCTCGGTTTGGATTGGATGTTAATGCTTCTTACATTTGGAGATATCGCTTGAGGTTGAATAAGGCCGGCGTCAAGCAGTTAACTTTTGGTAAAATCAAAGAGATAACTGATAACAGCGTTGTAGCTGACTGGACTATTGTGGATCGCAAAACTAAAGAGAAACAGGAGTTCAAGGATCAGTCCATTCCTGCTGACACCGTTATTCTTGCCAGGCTTACTCCCAATAAGGATCTGGGATATGGAGTTTCCAAGGCAGATGTATCCATGATAGGTGACTGTTTCAAGGTGAGGCGTGGCATCGATGCAATTCAGGATGGCTATCGCTTGGGAATGAGATTCTAGGAGCCCAGCCCCGAGACAAATAATAAAAAGGAAGGGAGAGAAAGAATGATACTTAATTCAATTCCAAGTGCGAAACCTCATATACCAGGCACAGAAATGAGCGTGTTTCCCAACTCCAGCTCTTCGATGCTTACATCCTTATATCCCTGGGTAGATGCTTACAGGTGCAATGGGTGTGGAGCCTGTGTCAGGGCTTGCCCTCCAGGAATTATTGGTTTAGTACAGGGAAAGGCAGCTATAGTTTATGATTTCTGCCAACAGTGTGGCGAGTGCTTTGAAGCATGCCCTGTAGAGGGAGCTCTTATCTTCAAGCTGCGTCCGGGTGATCCTCAATGTGGTAATACATTGTACTACACCAGGATGTAGTGGTAATTCTAAAGAGAGAAGTATAGCTAGAAGGAGATTGCGAAAATGGCTGAAAAGATAAAGACAAATTATGTGGATCATATTTGTATCGCCGTTAAGGATGTCAAACAGGCGGAAGAAGATTATGTTAATATGTTTGGCTGGGATGTAGCTTACCGCTATGTAGACGAGCCCGAGAAGATTAAGGTTACGGGTTTTATGGTGGGGCAAACGGCCATAGAGGTTATGGAAGATACCGATGGCACTGGCAACACCGCCAAGTTTGTCGCTAGCCGTGGCGAGGGCGTTATGATTGTGAGCTACAACGTTGATGATGCTGAAGAGGCATTGGATAAGCTGAAGAAGAACAACGTGAAGTTGATTGATGAGAAGGCTCGCTACTTTGAGGCCTATGATAGGCATTTTGCTTTCATTCATCCCAAGTCTGCTCATGGTGTTCTGACTGAGGTTATTGACGGTAAATACTAAGATAGGAAAATAAATGTCCCTTAGAGGGAAAATATTGTCTGGAAAGGTAGTGCCCTGATGATAAGTCGGGGCATTATCTTGTATAGTGCAAGTTCGCAAAGCTAGACTAAAGGAGGAAAAGCATGGTTGGAATAACTTCATATGGGGCTTATGTTCCGCTGCTCAGGCTTGATAAGAAGGTTATCGGTGGGAAGGGAGAGAAAGCTATAGCGCATTATGATGAAGACAGCGTGACTATGGCGGTGGCTGCTGTTAATGACTGTTTAAAGGGCTTGGATCGCAGTGCGGTTGATGGTCTCTATTTTGCTACGACTACAGCGCCTTATAGAGAGCATACAGGAGCTGTCACGATAGCTATGGCCACTGATCTCCAGCAAAATGTCTCTACTGCGGAGTTCGGTAATTCTCTCAGATCGGGTACATCTGCCTTGAAAGCCGCTATAGATAGCGTTAAGTCCGGTTCTGCCAGGAGCATGGTTGTAGCCGCTGCTGATTGTCGCCCGGCAGTTCCCGGTTCTGCTCTGGAGAAGAACTTTGGTGATGGCGCTGCGGCTCTCCTCATTGGAGAGGATAATGTTGCTGCTACGCTGGAGAAGAGCTACTCAGTTTATAACGAAATCTATGATATATGGCGCAATGAGAACGATGAATTCGTGCGTACATGGGAGGAAAGGTTTACTATAGAGCGTGGTTATCTTCCTTCGATGCATGAAGCAATATCGGGTTTGTTGAAGAAGGGTAACTACAAGCCAGCAGACTTTGCTAAAGTAGTCTTATACAGCCCTGATGCCAGGAGGGGTGCTCAGGTGGCGAAAGACTTAGGATTTGCGGCAGGCCAAGTTCAAGATTCTCTCATTAATAACATGGGGAACACCGGAGCAGCTGCGGCTTCAATGTTGCTTGTGGCAGCGTTAGAGGAGGCCAGAGCGGGCGATCTGATTCTTTTGGCCAGTTATGGAAATGGAGCTGATGCCTTTGCGTTTAAGGTGACAGATCAAATTGCTAGCCTTCAGAAAAGTAACAGGATGGGTATGAAGGGGCATCTAGCATCCAAGAAGATAACTACCGATTATTTGAAGTATTTGAAATGGAGGAAAATGGTTCCCATTGATAAGATAGCTGGGCCACATGCAGCATATTCTGCTGTAGCGGCTAAGAGGGAGTATGACAAGAGTATTAGCATACATGGCACGAAGTGTACTGCTTGCGGATATGTACAATATCCGCCGCAGAGGGTGTGCATCAATTGTCACGCTAAAGATCAGATGGAGCCATATAGTTTCCTTGGCAGGGAAGGCAAGATAGTAACTTATAACATGGACTATATAACTCCGAGCGTTGAAGTTCCTGTGACGACCACCGAAGTTGATTTTGCTGGTGGTGGCAGAATACAAAGCTACATGACTGAAGTAGATATTAACAAGATTACAATTGATCTCCCTGTGGAAATGACTTTCAGACGATATCCTTTATGGGAGGAAATTTCTCTCAGACAAGGGGTATATATCTATTTCTGGAAGTCTGTGCCATTGAGATCCAGCGTTGCTCAGTAATTTTAGGAGGTAATGTTATGGGAAGCATCAAAGATAAAGTAGCGATTGTGGGTATGGGGTGCACCAAGTTTGGTGAGTTGTGGGATAAGGGCATAGATGACCTTATCGTGGATGCTTGTTACGAAGCATTTGAAGATGCTGGCATAGAACCTGGTGAAATTAAGGCTGCGTGGTATGCTAGCCGCGAGTCGGGGTTTACGGGATCTCATCTGTCCCGTGCAATTAAGACAGAATATATTCCTATTACTCGAGTGGAGAACTTCTGCTGCGGAGGGCAGGATGTTTTGAGAAATGCGTGTTATGGAGTAGCTTCAGGCGTATTTGATTTTACTCTGGCGGTTGGCGTTGAGAAGACCAAGGACCACAACGGAGGGTTCGGGCTCTTTATTCAGGAGCCCCTGGACCGGGGCATGACGGAATGGGAAATTCCTCCGGCGAGCCAGTTTGGGCAGTATGGTACACGGTACTATTATCATTACCGCGATCAATATGGCTGGAGCTTTGAAGATTACAAGCGCATGCTGGCCTTAATAGACGTCAAGAACCATGATAATGGTTTATTGACGCCTAGGGCACACCTGCACAGAAAAATCACGGTGGATGATGTTCTCAATGCTCCTTTGATTTCCTGGCCTTATACTCTGTATGACTGTTGCGGTATGAGTGATGGCGCAGCCGCTGCTGTTGTAACTACTCCCGAGATCGCTAAGTCACTGAGGAAAGATTATATCCTGGTAAAGGCTCAGGCTATGGCCAATGGAGGTTCCCAGAGCACAGTCAAACAGGAGTTCAACTTCCTTCATTTTCCTGAGAACGTGGCTGCTGGCAAAGCTGCCTACAGGGAGGCAGGGATAACTAACCCTCGGGAAGAAATCAGCATGGCTGAGTTGCATGACTGTTTCAGTACTACAGAGCTCATAACCATTGAGGATCTGGGCTTCAGCCCCGAGGGCAAAGCTCCTGAAGACGTTATAGCAGGTAGGTTCAATCTTGATGGTGAACAGCCTATTAACATGGATGGTGGCTTGAAATGCTTTGGCCATCCTCTTTCCGCCAGTGGTCTCAGGATGACGTATGAAGTATACAAACAGTTGCAGGGCAAAGTTGATAATCCTGCCAGACAGTTAAAAAATCCAAAGCTGGGATTAATCCACAATGTTGGAGGTAACGTAGGAATACATGCCAGTGCTGTGAGCATCTTCGGATTGCCGGAGTAAAGGAGGTTTTATGAGCAGCAGAAATAAGCTTTATCCAGATGTTTTAAATCCTTTGCTATTGAAGTTTGAAAGGCCGCTTCCCAGAGAGGTAGCGATGGTTGGTGCGGGCACCATTGGCCCTGATATCGGTTATTTCTTCAAGAGCGCTGCGCCGGGGATAAAGCTAACTCTGGTGGATGTGGTAGAAGAGCCTCTAAGAGGCGCAGAGAAGCGTCTGAACGGATACGTAGAGAAAGCAATAGCCCGGAAGAAAATGAAGGAGGAAGAGGGAAAGAAGATCCTGGAGAATATCACATATACGACGGACTATTCTCAGATCAAAAATTGTGATTTAGTTATTGAAGCCGCTACAGAGAACATTCCTTTAAAGCAGAAAATCTTTGCGCAAATAGAGGAGATGGTTAGTGATGATGCCATTATTACATCCAATACCAGTTCCATCCCTGCCGATCGCCTCTTCTCAAATCTAAAGAGGCCACAGCGAGCTACCGTTACTCACTTCTTCGCACCGGCTTGGCGCAATCCCGCTGTAGAGGTAATTACTTGGGATAAATGCGCTAGAGAAATAGTGGATTACCTGTTCTGGATGTTCTGCGTTCTGGGGAAAGCGCCAATAATATCCGATAACGCTATATGCTTTATTCTGGATCGTGTCTTTGATAACTGGTGCAATGAAGCCGTTTATCTTCTAGATCAGGCTACTGCAAGCCAGGTGGATACAGTTGGCCAGCAATTCGCTGCTTCCGGGCCTCTCTGGACGCTTAACATGGCCAGGGGTAACCCTATCGTTTTTGAATGCAATACCCTTCAGATGGAGGAGGGCGCTCATTACAAGCCGTCGCTCCTTCTCCAATCGGTTGATATGTGGAAGACTATAGGCTTGAGAGAGAAGGTGGAAGTTCCTGTCGATTTGGGGAAAATCATCAGTGATCGCCTTCTGGGTATCCTATTTTCCCAGTCTTTCGATATAGTTAACAGGGATATTGGTACTCCGGAAGACCTGACTTTGGGATGTCAGGTGGCGCTGGGTTTTAATAAGGGGCCATTTGATATCATGAGAGATTTGGGGGAAGGAGAAACCAGCAGGATAATCAAAAAGTTCCAACAGGACAGGAATGGATTTCCAGGACAGGAAAAGAGTTTTGAGGAATATCAGGACTTCAAACGTCACATTCTGGTGGATAATTTAGATGGTGTTCGGATTATTACCATCCGCAGACCGCAGTTCATGAATGCTCTCAGTGATGAAGTTAATGATGAAATCCTTGCAGTTCTACAGGAAGGGGGGGATGATCCAGGGATAAAAGGTTTTGTCATTACGGGATATGGGACGCGAGCTTTCTGTGCTGGAGCAGAGATCGGCCGTTTCACTGAATTGTTGGGCGATGCTGAATCTTCGGCTCAATATGCTCGAGATTGTGCCAAAGTGCAGATGTTTATCGATCAGATGGATAAGCCTGTAGTAGCTGCGGTGAACGGCATGGCGCTGGGGGGAGGATTTGAGATGGTTATTCGTTGTCATAGCGTAGTTGCTACTGAAAATGCTACATTCCAGTTTCCGGAAATTACCCTTGGCATATTGCCTGGAATTGGAGGATGTGTAGTTCCTTATCGCAAATGGCCCGCTTCTGCTAGAGTTTTTCATGAGAT
>CAZVCX010000016.1:0-4373 GCA_964626375.1 uncultured Dehalococcoidales bacterium
CAAGGTCAATCGATCTGTCATACTCAGCCTCCGGCAGAGATTCTATCATATTATTCGAGATACAAGGTCAGGGAGACCTTTCTGCAATGGGCGTTTTGCTAGCCATCATGGTTCTGACGGGGAGGAGAAAGCTGTAGCATAGGAGGTGTCTCTAGAGAGCTTTCTCCTGTGATATGGGCTAGATTGAAGAACAAGTTATTGCCATGTATGCCTGTATCCTTAATGGCAGAGTCTGAATTGTGATGCTATACTAACTCTTGTTTCCATTCGTGGATCTATGAATTAAGGACGTTGCTATGCTTCTGGCTATAGATATTGGTAACACGAGCGTTAAGCTGGGCATATTTGACGGTGACAAGCTGATACATACCTGGAATCTGGCTACGGGCATCCATCGCACAACGGACGAGTATGGCACCTTCTTACTTGGATTGATGGAACATCAACATTTGTTGCCTTCCAACGTGGAGGGAGCAGTTTTGTGTGGAGTTGTACCTCCTCTAATAGCTGTCTTCGTAGATTTATGCCAAAAATATTTACGTCATAAACCACTGGTGGTTGAGGCAGGTGTAAAAACTGGCCTACGGATTCAATTTGATAACCCCAGAGAAGTAGGTACTGATAGAGTGGTAGGAGTAGTTGCAGCTCATTACCTTTACGAAAAACCGATAATAGTTATTGACTTTGGTACTGCTATCACTTTCGATGTAATTTCTCGGGGCGGTACTTACATTGGTGGAGTTATATGCCCCGGAATTAACATAGCTATGGAAGCATTGTTCACTCGTACTGCCATGCTGCCTCGAATAGAACTAACTCGTCCTGTACGGGTGATTGGTAAGAATACCGTGGCAGCTATGCAATCTGGTATAGTTCTGGGCTATACCAGCCTGGTAGAAGGTATGGTAAAGCGAATAGAAGAGGAATTGGGAGATAAACCGCTGGTAGTCGCTACTGGAGGATATGCCCATCAGATGGCAGGAGGCACAAATGTCATCAATGTAGTGAATCACGATTTGGTACTGACGGGTCTGCGGCTCATTTATGAGAGGAACAAGCGAGATGATACTTAGTAACAGGACTATTATATTGGGAATAACTGGAAGTATTGCTGCCTATAAGGCGGCAGAACTGGCCAGCCATCTTGTTCAGCTTGGAGCAAATGTAAATACAATTATGACGGAATCTGCCGAACACTTCATATCACCGCTGACTCTACGTAGTCTTACGGGGAGGCCTGTTGCTACTGGTATGTTTGAGTTGAATTCTGAATTCGTTATCGAACACGTATCGCTGGCTGAGGCAGCAGATATAGTGGTGATCGCTCCTGCTACAGCCAACATAATTGCTAAACTGTCTGCAGGTCTTGCTGATGATATATTATCCAGTACCGTTCTGGCGACAAGATCTCCGATAATAATAGCTCCGGCGATGAATGTGAATATGAATGAGAATCAGGTCACCCAAAGTAATTTGTCTAAACTTGTGTCACTTGGTTTTATCCAGGTTGGCCCGGTGAAAGGTAGATTGGCTTCAGGAGAGATGGGTTTAGGGAGATTTGCCAGCATTGGAGATATTACTGGAGCTATTTGCCGGACATTGGGGGAAAATGGGGATCTGGCTCGCAAGCACCTGGTGATCACTGCTGGAGGTACACAGGAACCAATAGATCCGGTTCGCAATATTAGTAACCGCTCTTCAGGCAAAATGGGTTATGCACTGGCTGAAGCAGCTCGCGATAGGGGTGCTAGAGTGACCCTGATCGCGGCTCCCTCTGCACTGATCGAACCATATGGAGTGGAACTTTACAACGTTAACACCGCTATGGAAATGTATTCTGTTGTAAGTGATATTGCTCCTCGTTCGGATGCCCTGATCATGGCAGCTGCCGTAGCTGATTACCGCCCTGCTAACGCAGTTCAGGCCAAGATTAAGAAAGCAGATACGCCGCTAACTCTGGATCTGGTAAATAATCCGGATATTCTGGATAACGTTAAAGGCAGTTTTGTGCGAGTGGGTTTTGCTGCTGAAAGCGAGCACCTAGTGGAAAACGCCAGAGCAAAGTTGCAACGGAAAAAATTGGACTTAATTGTCGCTAACGATATAACGATTGCAGGTAGTGGTTTTGGTGCTGAGAATAATGAGGTGGTCCTTATTGGGCGAGGGGGGGTAGAGAGAAAGTTGCCTCTCTTGCCCAAAAGAGACGTGGCTGACAAAATTCTGGATGAAGTGGCATCCTTGCTTCGGTGAGTATTTGCTCAACTGGAGTTATCTGTATACATATTGTGTAACTGAATGGAGAGAATTATGTCGATTGCAATTCCCAAGGCATATGAACCAGGTGGAATAGAAAAGAAATGGTATGATTTCTGGCTCCAGAGAGGATATTTCACTCCTCAAATCGATTACAGTAAGAAGCCATTTGTTGTTATTATGCCTCCAGCGAATGTGACGGGAAAGCTTCATCTAGGGCATGCACTCACAGATACACTAGAGGATATTATGGTGCGATGGCACCGCATGAAGGGCGAACCAACATTATGGTTGCCAGGGACTGACCACGCCGGAATTGCTACGCAGGTTGTCACAGAACAGAAGCTGGCGAAGCAGGGATTGAATAAGAAGGATATTGGTCTTGAAGAGTTTCTCAAGGCTGCATGGGTAGGGGCCAATGAAAGTAGAGAAGCGATCAATCTACAGCATAAGATGATGGGAGTTTCTTGTGATTGGAGCAGGGAAAAATTCACTCTGGATGAAGGCCCCAGTAGAGCTGTTAACGTTGCTTTCGTTCGCCTGTATAACAAGGGCCTGATTTATCGAGGAGAGAGGATGATAAACTGGTGCCCGCGCTGCCAGACAGCTCTTTCTGATCTTGAAGTAGAGCATAAGGATATTGCGGGTCATCTTTACCACATTCGCTATGCGTTGGAAGATGGTGATGAGTTCATTAGTGTTGCCACTACTAGGCCAGAAACCTTCTTTGGTGATACTGCAGTAGCAGTCAATCCTGAAGATAAGCGTTATAAGAGATATATTGGGAAGAATGTCGTTTTGCCCTTAATAAATAGAAAAATCCCTGTGATAGCGGACGATGCGGTGGACTTTTCCTTCGGTACTGGAGCATTGAAGATAACCCCTGCTCATGACCCAACAGATTTTGAGGTAGCGGAGCGACATAATTTACCTTCGATAAGCGTTATGGAGACCGATGCTACTATGAATGACAATGCCGGTTCATATAGCGGCATGGATAGGTTTGTCTGCCGCGAGCGTTTGATAGCCGACCTTGGTGAAGGGGGATTTCTTGAGAGGATCGATCTCTATTCTCATTCAGTGGGACATTGCAACCGCTGTCAAACGATGATTGAGCCTAGAATTAGCTGGCAATGGTTCGTTAGTGCGAAGCCGCTAGCCGAAAAGGCTATCAGGGTTGTTGAGGATGGTAGTATTGTTATAATTCCCGAGCATTTCACTAGGGTATATTTCAATTGGATGGAAAATATTAAAGACTGGTGCATCAGCCGCCAGTTGTGGTGGGGACATCGTATACCAGTATGGTATTGCCAGAGCTGTGGCAAATTGATTGTTGCTGTGGATGAACCGTCCAGCTGTATTTACTGTGGCTCAGAGCAACTTGTTAGAGATCCTGATGTCCTTGATACGTGGTTTAGTTCGGCACTATGGACGCACTCAACTCTGGGCTGGCCTGATGATACTGAAGAACTTCGTTATTTTTATCCTACATCGGTGATGGAGACTGGCTACGATATTCTGTTTTTCTGGGTTGCTAGGATGATAATGATGGGTTTGGAAGATATGGGTAAGATTCCTTTTCATTCTGTTTATCTCCACGGGATGATCAGAGATGAAAAAGGTGAAAAAATGAGCAAGTTGCGGGGTAACGTTCTTGATCCGTCAGAAATAATTGCTGAATATGGAGTGGATGCTCTTCGTTTTGCTTTGGCTACTGGTAGTTCTCCAGGGAATGATATTAACCTGGGAGAGGGAAAACTGAAGTCGAGCCGAAATTTTGTCAACAAACTATGGAATACCGCTCGTTTTATTCTTCAAAACATGGAAGGTGAAGTGCATGGTGATGGCGCTTATGAGGTAGCAGGTAATTCCTTCGGGTATCAGAAGAACGAAATGGCAATGGAGGATCGCTGGATCAGGAGCCAGTTAAATCGGCTTATGATGAATGTAGATGAGCTGATGTCAATGTTCCAATTTGGCGAGGCTGCACAGCAAATATACGAATTCATCTGGTCCCAGTTCTGTGATTGGTATATCGAGATCGCCAAGATCCGTTTCAGGGAAAACCAATCTCAAAGTTCGCCTGTGCCTGTATTAATCAGTACACTTGATGTTTCTCT
>CAZVCX010000017.1:0-3215 GCA_964626375.1 uncultured Dehalococcoidales bacterium
CTTGCTCATCAAGGGGGTTGATGGTAGACATATTAATTACGCGACATTCTATGTTCTGTTCCGCCAGATAGTTCGATGCTTCCAGTGCTCTGGCTACCATAATGCCAGTGGCTATGATGGTGACATCTTTGCCATTCCGCATGGTTACAGATTTGCCGATGGCAAAAGGGCAACTTTCGAAGTAGACAGCGGGTACTTTTGGACGGCCCAATCTAACATAAACGGGGCCATGAGTACCTGCCACTGCTTTTATAGCTTCAGCCGTTTCCATAGCATCAGCGGGTACAATTACCGTAAATCCGGGCAAAGCACAGTATAGAGCTAAATCCTCAATAGCCTGGTGGGAAATGCCATCTTCTCCCACGGATATTCCTCCATGGGTGGCGACGATTTTGACATTCAATTTCGTCTGTGAAAGGCATATTCTCACCTGGTCAAAGCAGCGGCAGGCGGCGAAAACGGCAAAGGTGCTAACAAAAGGGATCTTTCCTGAAGCAGCTAGCCCTGCAGCTATGCTTATCATGTTCTGTTCTGCCAGACCACAGTCGAAAAATCGCTGGGGAAACTCGCTGGCAAAGTAGTGAGTCATTGTTGAGGGCGATAAATCTGCATCCAGAACGACGATATCTGGATTTTGCCTGCCGAGAGCTACAAGGCTCTTGCCATAAACTTCTCGGGGTGCTAATTCCTCCATTTAAACTTCTTTCCCTTCTTGCTAATTTTCCCTATCATGATGATGTGCTATGCCAGTCCATTTAGCGCTCTTTCAGTTTCTTCCGGCGAGGGAGCTTTGCCGTGGAATGATGCCTTGTTTTCCATGAAGCTTACTCCTTTGCCCTTGATTGTGTGAGCTAAGATAACCGTAGGCCGAGTTTTGATTCCCCTGGCTTCATCCAGAGAGGACAGGATTTGATTGAAATCATGTCCATCTATCTCGATGACGTGCCAGCCAAAAGCCTGCCATTTCTCACTCAGTGGCTCCAGTTGCATTATGTTCTGAGTCCAGCCGGTAAGTTGTATATTGTTGTAGTCTATGATTGCTGTTATATTATCCAGTTTGAAGTGGGCTGCTGACATAGCAGCCTCCCATATTTGTCCTTCATTGCATTCTCCATCGCCAAGCAGGACATATGTCCGGTGTGTTTTTTCGTCCAGCCTAGCGGCCAGAGCGATACCGATAGCGAAAGATAAACCCATGCCGAGAGATCCAGCTGACATTTCCACTCCCGGCGTGACGTTCATGTCCGTATGCCCTTGTAAGCGGCTATCCAGCTTTCTCAGCGTTTTCAGTTCCTCTATGGGGAAATAACCGCTTTCTGCGAGCGCAGCATACAAAATAGGCGCAGCATGTCCCTTGCTCAATATAAAGCGGTCACGGTCTGGCCATCGAGGATCTTTAGAGTTGTGGCGCATTACTTTGAAATATAACGCTGTTACGATTTCTGCTGCGGATAGAGAACCTCCAGGATGCCCGCTCCCTGCTGTAGCTATCATGGAGACCACGTGGCGGCGCAATGTTCTGGCCATTTCCTCGAGACCGGTCAGTGAAAAATCAAAAGCGTTTGCTGGCAGCATCTTATTATGCAGTAGATTTTAACCCAGGCATGTCCTTTATGTCCATGAGACATCGCTTATTTATTATTGAGAGTGTTCCTTCAGCTGAGGTATAATGGCTTCGTGGTTATAGATTTCCATACTCATATATTCTCTCCTAGGATAAAGGAGAGGCGCGATGAATATATCGTGAGGGATGCCTGTTTTGGATTGCTTTATTCCAATGCGAAGGCAAAGCTGGCAACTGTAGAAGAACTCATCACCAGCATGGATGAAAGTGGCGTTGACCGTTCGGTAGTTCTAAATATTGGTTGGACGGAGATGGATCTTTGCAGGGAGAACAATGATTATATTCTGGAATCCGTTGCGCGATATCCTGATAGGCTTGTAGGTTTTTGCAACGTTAATCCGAGAAATGGAGATGCTGCTGTTAAAGAGTTGGAAAGATGCGCTCTCGCGGGAGCTAAAGGCGTTGGAGAGATGCGGTCCGATGTTCAAAGTTTTGACCTTGCAGATGGAGTTCTGATGAAGCCCCTTGTTGATTTCGCAGTTGGTCATGGCATGATCTTTCTTACGCATGCATCTGAACCTGTAGGGCACGATTATGTTGGTAAGGGTGACATAACGCCAGGAGTTCTATATTCTCTGGTGAAGGCGTTCCCTGATTTAAATTTGGTGTGTGCTCATTGGGGAGGTGGCTTGCCCTTTTATGCTCTTATGCCAGAGGTGGCTAAAGCGCTGGGAAATGTTTTTTTTGATACTGCAGCGACCAATTTTCTTTACCTGGATCAAATATTTCAACATGTGAGCGACATTTTGGGTAGTGGGAAAATACTTTTTGGCAGTGACTATCCTCTGGTTTCGCAGAGTAAAATTATCTCCAGAATTCAAAATCTTGATATTTCTCAGGGAGAAAAGGATAAGATCCTGGGGGAAAATGCTCGAAGTCTTTTAGCTGATGCTTCTGGAGGCAAAGTTGTCTCTTGATTCTGAAAAGATTCGCTCTTTTATCGCTATAGACTTGCCATTGGAAGTTAAAGAAGAGTTGGCGAGGCTCAGAGATGAAATGGGTAAAGATGATCACGGGCTTGTTAGGTGGGTCAAGATTGCAGGCATCCATCTAACGCTGAAATTTCTGGGCAATATCTCCCCTGAGCAGGTGCCAGAGATAACTGAAGCTATAATGGAATCGCGTAAAGTAATTTCTCCCTTCGAGTTGGAACTTACGGGAGTGGGGGCTTTTCCGAAACCGGAGCGCCCTCGAGTTATCTGGGTTGGTATAAAAGGTGAGGTAGACCAGTTGATGAAGCTGCAGCTTTCTCTTGATTTATCTCTAGCTCGCCTTGGATTTTCTCGTGAAGTGAGGCCATTCGCAGCACATTTGACGATAGGTCGTGTTCAACAGGGTGTACCTTCCACACAGCTGAGCAAACTTGGGAAGCTGGTTACGGCAGCTGTTTTTGATAGTACGTGCGCTTTCCAGGTAAAATCTGTCGACCTGATGAAAAGCCAGCTGACGAGGGGAGGCGCTCTTTACTCATGTTTATCCTCTTTAACACTATAATTTGGAAGTAGCTCGGCATGATTGTGTTGTTAGCCGCTTGGTTTTAGTTGGCGTACACGGGGGCGTTTTGTGCGTTGAACGATGCTATCTTGATGTG
>CAZVCX010000018.1:0-15251 GCA_964626375.1 uncultured Dehalococcoidales bacterium
CTTTAGAGATAGAAGTTATCGCAATAAAATAAAGATAGTGCATGTATTAGGAGGGGAAAATGGTAACTTTGGAGGATATCAAAAGCGCCAGGGAAAATATTGCTGGATTTGTTCATAGGACACCGCTTTTCTCCTCTACATTGCTCAATAGTCTGGTGGGTAAGGAACTCTATTTCAAGGCTGAGTGTTTACAAAAGACCGGATCATTCAAGGCACGAGGTGCTGCTAACAAAATCAAATCGCTTGTTGGGCAAGATATTGCTGGAGTGCTTGGAGTCTCATCGGGTAATCATGGGCAGGCTACTGCATATGTGGCTGGTAAACTGGGAATCCCTGCGGTTATTATGGTCCCCCAAGGAGCACCGAAGGCAAAAATCAATGCGGCACAGTCTTATGGTGCCGAGGTTATTGTAGGAGGTGATTTCAGTAACCCGGAGGAAGTAACCATAAAAGCTTTGAATCTGGCCCAAGAGAGGAATCTTGCCCCAATTCACCCCTTTGATGACCCGCTGATCATAGCAGGTCAGGGTACCATCGGGTTAGAAATTTTGGAGGACCTTCCCGATGTTGATATGGTAATAGTCCCTGTAGGCGGCGGGGGCATCCTTTCCGGTATCGCAACTGCGTTGAAACTCTCAAAACCATCGATAATGGTTTCTGGAGTTGGCGCTAAAGATGCGTGTGGTATGTACCCAAGTTTTCGTGAAAGGAAGCTTGTGACTGTGCACAACATGCCGCAGACTATCGCAGATGGAATTCGGTCAGCTTCGGCAGGTAATCTGACATTGCAGCACACCCTGGAATACGTTGATGATATGGTCACCGTAAGTGATGACGAGATTATCGACGCAATGCGACTGCTATGGACGAGATTGAAACTGGTAGTAGAGCCTGCTGGGGCTGCCTCATTCGCTGCGGTTAATTCAGGAAAGGTGGTAATTCCCAAGAATTCCAAGGTGGTGTGCATTCTTAGTGGTGGCAACGTTGATTTTGACAGAATAGTGAAATACCTAGCAGGATAAGAAAATTACGGATCAAAGAACAAGACAGGAGGATCAAAGCAGCTAGATACGCCCGATATTTCAGGTCAGGGCTGTGCTGCAGAGAGATAGCTACTGGTCAGACAACCCATTTTTTGGCTTCGTTCGTGCCAAGGTTAGGCAAATACCCAAATGATAGCTTTGAAGAAGATACGAAGGGGCCGTGCCACTTGAGTCAAATCCTTATATCAATCATGAATCGTTTCAGCTGTGACTATTTTGACTGACAGATCCGTCTTGAGCATATAACACCCAACCAATTTGGCCGCTTCGTTCAGGGCCACACCGTCAATTCCCAATTTGCAGAGGTCTGAAGCTGATTGAATGTGATGTCATCTGGAGTGTCCCATACAATGAAAAGTGCATTCCGCCGATAACTCAGGAGTAGAGCAGCCGTTTCGTAATTAAAGGTTATCGTGCCGATTTGTGTTGTTTGCTTTGGTTTCGTTTTATCTTGCTGCAAGGAAAAAATCAATTTCAAATTTAGGAGTGCTGCCTTGTGTTAGCAAGTTTTGCCGAGTTCATTTACGAAATGTTTGCAAAGGCTTTGCTGCGAGACAGGGAGTAATTAAGTCTTCCCGTTGTTCTAAGGACCACCGCTGATTAATCGGTCTCTTTCCAGCATTCTTTGTCAGGAATGACCTTTAACTGTGTTTCGTCTATGGATACAACGGCTGTTAGTGATTTTAAATACCGGCTGACTTGACAGAGCATTATGAGTGAGCATATACTGTCTATTACAGAAGTGAGATACCATTTCTCCTGGCGTGGCGGGTCCTGCAAAAAAGTGAGGTTTGTGAGCGAGCTGGGTGGCCAGGAACGGAACGAAAGTTACGCATCGTAACAGACAAGTTTTTCCCAAAAAGCCAAGGGTTTTTTAGTTTGTTAATTGGTGTATGTTAACAGGATTTTAACATCTAGATGTTATAGTTATGGCGAATCCAGGGTTAAGCAGGCAGCGACGGCTGTGCATGTGGCGTGGCTGCTAAGGGGGTGGTAAGAATGAGTGTGTGAATTAGGTATTGAACTGTTCGAGGAAACGCATGGTCGGGCGGTTTGTTCCAGCAGCAAGAGTCAGCTTCCATGAAATGGGAGCAACGTAAATAATGAAAGGGGTAAGTGTGCAGATGAAAAGAATTGTTTTCTTGATTATCGCGAGCCTGTTGGTGATAGGGTTGACTGTGCCTGGCTGTGGTCCTAGCGAGCCCGAGTTCGACCAATGGATCGACGTCGCTATCACAGGGCCAATGACGTTTGATCAAGGTGAGCAGTGCTGGCAGGGTGCCGTATTAGCAGCAGAGGAAATTAACGATGGGGGCGCCGGTGGTGTAAATATCGGAGGCGTGATGCACGGGGTCAGGCTGACAAAGGTAGACACCAATGAAATAAACGACATAACTGGTACGGATGGCGTCAGCGCCCTGACTGCAGTTATAGACGATATGGACTTTGTTCTCGGCGGCTTCCAGGAAACTGCCAGTGCGGCCTACCGAGAGGTGGCCCTGGACAGGGGAATAATTTTCGTTAACAGTGGTGTTTCCACAGTGCCGCCTTACATGGACGTATTGCTAAACTACGCACACTATAAGTACTACTTCCAGGGCAATGTATCTAATGATTATTTCTTGGACCAGCAATTTTCGGGAATATTCGCGTTGGTAATGGCATATGCTTTTGGGGTGGCGGAAGCGTTAAACGTCACCGACTTTACGCCGAGGATTGCCATAGTGGCTGAAGATGAGACGTGGGTCGAGCCCTCGGTGGCGGGGATGGAGGCTTATCTTAAGAGTCAGACTCCGAGCTGGTGGGTCGGCACATGGCGTCCAGACATGCTAGCAGGGTCGGAAGAAGTGTTGACTATGATGGCCGAGATAGGAACACATGATCCTCACTTTATCTATCTCATAGTCTCGGGGCCGGTCGGCGTTTCTGTTTCTAAAAATGTCCGCGATGGGGTGCCAGGTGCAATAGTGGTGGGCAGTAACACCGAAGCTCAAAGGCAGCAATTTGCTGAACTCACCACGTATGACCCGAATGAGGCCCCCGGATGTGCCTATGAAGTTGTCGGCGATTTCTTTACGCCGGGCGTGGCACTAAGCTCAAAGACAGTTGCCTGGTTTGAGAGGTACGTGGACAGGTGGGACGAGTATCCGACATATATTGCGGGCTCCTACGATTCTCTCTCTTACCTGATGCAGGATGTTGAAGCGGCGGCCGCCGCCCTTAATGCCACTTCTATTGATGATGTCGTGTCGGGGGAAAATATCGACGTGCTCATTCAAATCAGAGAAGGGAGCAGCTACGAGGGCGCAGGGGGCACGTACGGGTATTATCCTATGCCGATTGAGTTAGAGGAGCCAGTCGTGCATCCGTACTATGGCATTAATACCACGTGGGTACTCAGCGAAGAGGTTGTCAATGAGTTGTATCCTCACTTGGCGTCCTATGGCATGGCCTATAATGCGTCGTATTGGACAGTGCCACCACATGTTCCTCATTGCATAATCGGTGGTTCAGATTGGGCAACCGGCATTGGTAACCAGTGGCAAGAGGTCGAGCCTGGGAAGTGGGATAAGGTGGCCATCTGGCCAGCGCCGTTGTTTGATTGCGAAGAGTTCCCAAGCTTGGAGGACTGCTATGCTGCCATGATGGAGATGAACTGGCTTAACCAATGGGGCAACTTTAACTTTTCGTATCCAGGCAGTGGGGAGCTCATTCTACCTGACTGGTGGATAGCCTATCATTTCTTAAGTTAATAGCTACGGAGCACAGGGAGTAGCCCATTGATGAACTAGGCAGAGCCCCCGGGTGAAAGCGGCCCGGGGGCTCTGGTCTTTTTTGGCTGGCAAAAACAGTGGGGCGCTGGTTTCATATGTGCCCCCTCACGCCTGGAGACAAGCTGCCCTATCTTGAACGTTCATGCTAACCTGATATTTCTGGTCGAAATTTCCCGCACAGCCTAACTTGTGCTTCAAAAACCTTGACAAGACGGGACAGGCTAAGTATAGTGTACCCCAATTATTGTAAGGTCTCCCCGATATCTAACACTGAACTGAGGGTCAGAATGAGTCAATGTCCCGGTGAGCTTTATGCTCGTCTTCTCAAGAATAAAAGGTCAAAAATAGCAGGGACAAATCAAAAGTACAAAACCTGGTTGGGGACATGGTAACGACATTGTCGCGCCGCGCCATCTCCGACTTGATTAGGCATGGTTTCGCAACGATGCCCCCACCATTTCGTTGCGAGGCGCGAAAGCCCGGAAGCAATCTTGGTAGGGTAGGTGATTTGCGCGCTTTGCTGGAAATGACACAAAAAGGCTAGGTGCCGGCAACGACAGCAGGCTTATGGTGGCAAGAGTAGCGTGATTGAATCAATCATAGTTTTGACGCTGGTGATAGGAGGTGTCTATGCCATCTTGGCATCAGGCATGGCCATTATATTTGGCGTGGGGGGAATGATTAACCTAGCTCATACGGCATTTCTCATGCTGACGGCCTACGGCATGTACTATTTTACACGTGGACTCGGCTGGGGAAATATACCGTCAATCACCTTGTCGGTGGTTAGTGTTGCCCTTTTGAGTATGTTGATCTACCGATACTTCATTCACAAGGTGCGTCACCACCCGGAAGCGATACTCCTGATGACTGTAGCATTCGCCATGATTTTTCAGGAAGTATTGCTGGTGATTTTTGGTTCTTACTATTTTTCCACCACCCGTCTCATCCCTGGAGTCACGGAGATATTGGGGGTTAGAGTTCCCAACCAGTACCTACTGATACTTGGCGCGACGGTGGTTCTCTTCATGATATTGTGGCTGGTTTTAAATAAGACGAAACTGGGCATCGCCCTGACGGCCACGGCAAGCGATGATGAGGTGGCCAGCTTGATGGGGATAAATGTTGCCAGGACAATGCAGATAGCCATGGGGTTGGCCGTGTTCATGGCAGCAGTGGCTGGCGTCTTGGTGTCATCGTTATGGACAATTTCTCCGTTCATGTGGACGGAGCCCCTATCGAAGATTCTGGTAATAATTATCTTGGGGGGATTGGGAAGTATGAAGGGAAGCATTATTGGGGCTTTCATTATCGCATTGGTGGAGGTATTGACCCAGCTCTATGTTCCGTCTGGCGCCCACCTGAGCACACCATTTGCTATGATAGTCCTGGTCATTGTCCTGGTGGTGAGACCAGGGGGACTGTTTGGTTTAGTCTTCGAAGAGGAAAAGTTATAAATTGATTAAGCGTCTGCTCAAAGACTTCCGATGGGGTGTGTTACCGCTTCCAAGCCATATCTTAGCATTTGTTTTCTTTGTAGCCCTGTTCATTCTTCCAGTGCTTGTGGATTCAAGTTATGTACTGCTCACCATAGTTTTCTCCAACATATTCGTTATTCTTGCCGTAAGCTGGGATGTGTTATCCGGCTATACTGGCATGTTAAATTTCGGACATGCCGTCTTCTTCGGCGTTGGTGCCTACAGTTCGGCACTGTTGCATAAATATCTTGGTTGGCAGCCATGGTTAACGATTCCACTGAGTACCGTGGCCGCTACATTGTTTGGACTACTCACATGCTTACCAGCCCTTAAGTTGAGAGGGACTTACCTGTCACTGCTTACGCTGGCGTTTCCCATCGTGCTGGAGGGAATAATCCGCGCTTTCCCTGATATTACTGGGGGTGGCCGTGGGATATGGGGACTTCCTCGTGTTGCCGGCTCATTGATAGGTGAATATTATATATGCTTGATTATTATGACTGTGTCGGTGTTAATAATGTGGAAGCTCACCCAGTTCGAAAATAAGAACGTCAGGACGGGTATTCTTTTCGACGCCATCAAGGCAGATGAGATTACAGCCCGTGCCGCGGGAATAAATACCATAACATATAAGCTAGTGGCTTTTGCCATCGGTGGCTTATTTGCCGGGCTTGCCGGCGCCTTATATGCCCATGTCATGAGAATAGCCAGCCCTGGCACTCTCAGCATCACGCTGTCCTTTCAAGTGGTGGTATGGGCAGTATTCGGTGGCATGGCCACTGTCTACGGACCAGTTAGCGGTGTTTACATCCTTTATCCGCTTATGCAGATTGCGCGCCCGCTTGCCGAGTACCGAATGATCGTTCTGTTTATTGGAATGGTTTTTATACTGCTTTTCATGCCTGAAGGGTTTGCTGTGTGGATACGGAACAAGATGGAGCGAGAGTGTCCGCGCTGTAAACTGAGTAATGCAGTATGGCGCCGGGAATGCCGAGCCTGCGGTGTCTCTCTACGCGAATAAGCTATTGGTGGCAAAGCGTTTGGGTAGATTCATCGGATGGTGGATTCAGGTGTTGCTTGAGCCCTGACTTCCTCACTGTAGGCATATAGCGCAGGAACTCGTCCCGTGTGTATGAAGATGACAGTATCACCGGAGGAGAACTTGCCTTTGTGGATCAAGTCCATAAGCCCGGCCATAGCCTCTCCTGTATAAACGGGATCGAGTAAAATTCCCTCGGTCTTCGCTACCAGCTTAATAGCGTCGGTACACGCCTTACTCGGTATTCCATAGCCGTCCCCGATATAGTCATCGAATACGGTGAAATCATCAAGGCTGATGGTTATGCCCAGCCCCAGCAATTTAGCCGTATTGTTACAAAGCCCGGGACACAAATTCTGGCAATCTTCCTTTGTAAAGGCAGCACTAAAGCCGATTACTCTCAAGGGTAGCTTGCAGTACTTGGCTCCCGAAGCCAATCCAGCTTGGGTGCTGCCACCACCGTTAGCAACCACTAAATAATTTGCTGTTAGCCCGAGGTCAGTGAGTTGCTGGGCTATTTCCTGCGCGGCGACCACGTAGCCCACGGTTCCCAATGGCATGCCGCCACCGGGAGGAACTACATACGGTCGTGCCCCTTCTTACGAATTTCATCGGCCAATTGTTCTATTGCTTCAAATATCTTATTATCCTAAAACTTTCTAGCGGTTTCTGGGGTGTTTAGCCCTCTTAGTACCTTCGTGCGGTCTTTCAGACTACCTTGAAATCGCTCGATTAGATTCGTATTATTTTTAGCGTCGAATGGCGAGCCTTGCTTGTGTTCGGCATCTGCTCCAAAGGCAAGTTCGATCCCGTCAAGGCAAGCGGCAAGCTTATCGGTTGACATTGCCTTCAGTACCGCGTTGGCACGTTCTGCTGCCTTCTCCATCAAGGTTCTGGCTTCTCTTGTCCCTCTATTAGGGGATAAATGGGAAGCTAGAAGGGAAGAAGTCTTAGAGTCTATGCAGTCAAATAGTCAATGCTTTTTGCGATTGATTTTGATAACTGTTTCATCTGCAACCCACACATACCCTACGTTTGGTTTAATGTCTCTCACCTTGTATTTAGCTGGCTTTATGAAGCGGTCTAACCATTGGTATATTGTGCTTACCGAAGGACTGTAATTATATTGTTGGTCCATATTTTGCTTGACTTCATTAAGAGACATACCACTGAAATACGATTGCAGAGCATCGCTGACGTAGGTGAAAGGGCTTCGCATTTTAGGTAAGGCAGAGTTCCCCGTAAACTTCCGTTTACAGTCTCGGCAATAGAATAACTGCGTCCCTTCATATGTGCCGTAGAGCCAGACGTTTTTCGAGCTACAGTATTCGCATTTGAAATCCTCTGCTAAAACGTATCTGTTAACCATTCTCCGTGTTCCCCTTTTCACAATGTAGTAAATATCTTTTATATTCATACCTAAAGGTTAACATAAAACGCCTCTCAACCATAGCGGAAGAGAACCTTTTCCCATGTCGCTTTGACAACATGGGGGCCAGTTATGTAGTATATGCGGGCAGTTTTGAAAAATTACACTCTTACTGGCAAGCAGTGAAATTCACAATTAAATGAGTGTGTTCCTCACCGTCAAGACACAGGCTTAGCCAATAGTATATAGTCGGGGACTTATTTTGGCTACCGTAAAGCTAGAGATCAACGGAAAGAAAATTAGGATACGGGCTGGAGCTACTATTCTCGAAGCGGCCGAGGCGAACGAGATAGAAATACCAACTCTATGTCATATAAAGGGGCAGTTACCGACGGGAGCGTGCCGGATATGCGTAGTAGAGGTAGAGGGGTCAAAGACGCTTGTTGGAGCTTGTCACACCCCGGTAGCTGAGGGGATGATAGTACAGACGCACTCGCCAAAGGTGGTGGAGGCGCGCAAGGTAATCATAGAACTCCTGCTAACCGCTCATGCTGCTGAGTGTGTGAACGATCCCAACGTCGAGAACTGCGCGCTGCACAAACTTGCTTCTGATTACGAAGTAGGGGCTCCACGTTTCAACGTTAGATCTCCCCGCTATTATCCGGCAGAGGACAGGAATAACTATGTACTCCGGGACCTGTCTAAGTGTATACTCTGCCAAAGGTGCGTCAGGGCATGTGCGGATATAGCCGGGAAAAATATTTTGAGCATAGGTTATCGTAGCTTTAGATCGAAGGTGATAACGGGTTTTGATGAACCGCTGGACAACGAGGAGTGCCGGGATTGCGGCATCTGTGTCCAGTATTGTCCAACGGGGGCCCTCAGTGTCTCTCCGCGGCTGAAACAGCAAGATAAGGGACATCACTCAACGGGTAAGGAAGCGTCTTTTTTTCCAGATGGCCACGCGGAATTGTTGCCTTTGCTAAAGGGAGAGGTTGATAAAAACGGCTTTATTTCAAAAGATGCAATGTCTGGTATCGCCGAGCAGACTGGACTGCATCTTAATGAAGTTTACGGGGTTGCCTCCTTCTATTCATATCTTCCTGTGTCTAAAACTGGCAAAAATGTTATCAAAATATGTGGATGTCTGCCGTGCCGACTTAAGGGAGCACAGGCTATAATCGATAGGGTACAAGAAGAACTTGAGATAGAACCGGGAGGGGTCACCGCTGACGGGAGGTTTTCACTTAAACTGGTCAGTTGCCTGGGTGCTTGTGACCAAGCACCAGCGATGATGATAAATGATCAATTGTATGGAAATCTGACACCAAACATAATTCCCGAGATCTTGACGTCCTATTGATAGAAGGATAGACGTGCCAGAAAAGCTAATCGTATTAAGCAACTGTGGGAAGATCGATCCACAGAATATTGAGACATATCTAGCTAGAGATGGCTTCAAGGCTTTTGAGCAAGCACGCGATAAGATGAAGCCAAAAGACATTGTATCTGAGATAAAAAAATCAGGGCTGACAGGACGTGGAGGAGCTGGGTTCAACTGCGGGCTGAAATGGGAGATAGCCCTAAACACGAGGGCGGAGAATAAGTATCTAATCTGCAACGCCGATGAAGGCGAAGTTGGTGCATTTAAAGATAGATATATCCTGCAGCATGATCCATTCGGTCTGATCGAGGGCATGTGCATAGCAGGTTTGGCCATCGGAGCGAAGCAAGCCTACATTTATCTGAGGACTGAGTATCATTTCCTGTATAACCATCTTTGCAGGGCTATTGCACAGGTAAGGGAAAAGGGCTATTTGGGGCACATGGACATACACGTGTTCAAAGGCGCCGGCTCATATATCTGCGGTGAGGAATCAGCCCTGATGAATTCGATAGAGGGTCGAAGGGGTGAACCTCGCTACAAGCCGCCCTATCCACCAAGCCACGGTCTGTGGGGTATGCCTACCATCATTAACAATGTGGAAACGCTGATGAATGTTCCCCATATCATTGCTAATGGGGCTGCATGGTTTAGCAAAATGGGCACGGCTAGGAGCAAGGGTACCAAGGTATTTTCCGTTAGCGGAGATGTCAAAAGGCCCGGTGTCTATGAACTGGAGATGGGGAGCTCGCTCAGAGAGTTAGTGATGGATCTGGCTGGGGTTGACGATGTAAAGGTGGTGCAGATAGGTGGCTCGACTGGTAATATACTGCCAGCAAGCTTGCTCAACACGCCGTTATCACACGAGACATATTTAGGTTGTGGCGCAGTTGTGGTGTTCAATTCAGCGAGAGATATCATTGACATAATTCATACTAACATTCGCTTTCTAAGCGAAGAATGCTGTGGAAAATGCACGCCTGGCCGTGACGGCATCGAGGTGATGCTGGAGATCTATGGCCGGCTATGTGGGTTAGAGGGTAAGCAGGGAGATATAGAAGCCCTGGAGGACGTGGCGAAAACCATGGCCGTGGCATCGCTCTGTGGCCTCGGCCAGGCGGCAGCAGTGTCTGTGTTGGATTCGCTGAAGTACTTCAGCGACGAATATACTAACCGAATTGATCAATCGCTTTTCCTGCGGAGCTATCTCGGTGGCGAAATGTCTAAAGCATAAGGAGGGTGTCAAGTGAGCACGCATCCAGAAAATCAAACAGAGCGAATGATGGAGATGTTCGATAACCTGAAGGCGGATAAGTATCCGCTCAAGGAATTCAAGTATATTGGTCAAAGAGGACCGCGTCGGGTGGATGGCCGGGCCAAAGCTTCTGGACAGGCCGACTACACTATGGATATTAAACTGCCCGGCATGCTGTACATGCGCTTCCTTGATTCCCCTTACCCCCACGCCAAAATAGTCAAGATGGATACCAGCAAGGCTGAAAAGCTGCCGGGCGTCAGGTACATACTGCGGTATGATGACCCCGAATTGCCTGAATCGGAAGCCCTGGGTTTCGTGACAATCTTCCAGAATGAAAAGCCACTCGATGGGATAGCGCACTTTGAAGGACAGCCAATGGGGGCAGCAGTGGCAGCAGATACCGAGGCCATCGCCGAAGAGGCTATTTCTCTTCTAGAAATCGAGTGGGAGCAACGCCCGTTCAATCTCGACCCGATAGCGGCAAGCGACCCTAAGGCGCCTCTTTCCTTCCCGGAACGCTACCCGGATGGTAACCATTGGAATAGAGGAGTCCTAGATGAATGCACACAGGGCGATGTCAAGAAGGGGTTTGCCGAGGCGGACAGGGTAGTTGAGTTCCAGTTCACCCGCACAGGCCATACTTGGATTTGCCCGGAGCGACCCTGCGGCGTCTGGAAATGGAATGGTGATTGCCCGGAAGTCTGGGTTAAGAACCAGCGTGGTTATGTAGCCAAGCATCGTATCTCCAGTTGGTTCGGTGGGATTCCAATGAACAAGATCGAGCTACATATGCCGTACCAGGGCGCAACCTTTGGCGGCTGGACCCATACGGACTGGAGCTTTGGCGGGCTCTATTGCGCTGCCGTAGTGTCGAAGAGAACTAAAAGGCCAGTGAAATATATCTTCAGCCGCAGAGAGGACTTCTATGGTGGCTCTATGGACGAGGGGGTTTATTTCGTGAAAGTCGGGTTCAAAAACGACGGTACGATCACTGCTGTAGATTCGACTTTGTATGAAAGCAATGCTATTCACCCGATCTTCGGCCCTGTGTTACACCTAGAGGAAAACACAAGGATTCCCCATCTTAAGGGACTGATAAAGTCCATCTCGCTCAACAAGGGACCTGCGGTTTCAATACGTTGCGAGCAGCTTTCGGCGGTTCTGGTCCAGACCATGGTTATAAACCGTGTAGCGGCTGAATTAGGGATGGATCCCACAGAAGTATCTTTGAAGACCGATGGCTCTGTAGGCCATGATATGAATTGGCTCAACGAACGGAAAATCGAACGAGGATTCAAAGTATATGATAGCCTGAAGGAATGCATCGAGCGAGGCAAGGCAGAGATCAACTGGGATGAGAAGTGGCATAGGCCCGGTACTAGAAAATTGCCCAACGGTCGCATGCATGGCGTTGGCTTTACATGGACGCATGAGTGGTCTGACTCAGGTGGTGGGGGAGAGGTTGCCATTCGCATTGAGCGTACCGATGGGACAGCCACGTTGTTGGGTATGCACTGTGATAACGGCGTGGATGCGGAAAATACCTACTGTCAGATCGCGGCGGATGAGTTGGGTATGCGGCTCGAGGATGTGCACTTCAATCCGCGGTTCGATCCCGGATTCCATCTTAATTCGCCGGACTCCGCATCCGGCCTAGTGGTCAATGGCTGGGCGGTCCGCCACGCGGCTAGAATACTGAAACAGAAGATACTCGAATCTGCCACCAGTCCAACAGCACCCACGCAGCGAGGCAGCTATAAGCCAGCTTTCCCCAATACAAATCCGGAGGAGCTAGATATAAAAGATAGCGTCATTTTCGTCAAATCCAATCCTTCACGGCGGATGACCTTGGCTGACTTTGTCAGGCCAATGGCCGCTCAGGGCCCGCTAGCTAACGCTGAATATCAGGGGATAAGGTATGCGTGGTCGGAACCTCTCTTCTCATACGCTTATCACGTCCAGTACGGCGAGTACAACCCGAATCATCCAAGAGAGAAGTTCTGCCGGCAAGCGCACTTCATGGAGGTGGAGGTTGATACAGAGACGGGTAAGATATTTATCACTCGAATAGTGAATGTCAATGATGTAGGCAAGGTAATCAACCGCATGAGCTGCGAGGGGCAACAGTACGGTGGCAGTGTCATGGGGATGAGCCGTGGCAAGCTAGAGGAAATCGTATACGATCCGGTTACAGGCGTTATGCTGAATGGGAACCTGCTTGACTATCATGTCGCCACCATCAAGGACGTGTGTCCTATCAGCACCATACTGGTGGAGAGCGGTATGGGGTATGGCCCCTACGGGAGCGTAGGTATCGGCGAGGATGTCGCTACACTGGTACCAGGTTTGCTGGCCCCGGCGGTCCATAATGCCATAGGGGTCTGGATCAACGAGTTCCCCATCACTCCCGAGCGGGTATTGAAAGCCCTAGGCAAAGTATAACTTGATTGTAGGCATACAGCTGTAAAAGGAGGGCTAGGATATGACCAATGAGCGTAAAAAGCACATATGCCCATACTGTGGAGAAATTTTTGATACTACAGGTGGGTTGAAAGATCACGTCCTTAAGATGCACAAGGGCCGTGGCCTGCCCATCCCGGAGGGCTGGATAAGGCTTACTATTAATGAATCCGAGTATGATTTAAGGGTAGAACCAAACTGGACGCTGTATTATCTTGTTCATAACGTGCTTGGTTTAACTGGCAGCAAGCAGTTCTGCGACCGGGGGGAATGCGGTTCCTGCACAATGATCGTTGACGGCAAGCCTGTCTTATCCTGTATGACACTGGCTATTGAGTGCGAGGGCAAGACGGTTGAGACGGTTGAGGGGATCGCGGCCGAGAACCATCCGCTGGTTGAGTCATACATCAAGCATCACGCCATGCAGTGCGGATATTGCACGCCGGGATTTATTGTAACTTCCAAGGCGCTGCTAGACAAGAACCCGACCCCGACCGATGACGAGATCATAGAAGCGCTGGCCGGCAATATCTGCCGTTGCGGTACTTACCCACAGCATCTCGTAGCCATCAAAGAGGCTGCAGCGAAGCTTCAGGTAGGAAAAGCTGCCATCAAGGAGGATAAGTGAAGAACTTCAAGCATTTCAATGCATACAGCGTCGATGAAGCCGTATCCCTGTTGGGCCATTATGGCGATATGGCTAGCGTCATAGCTGGCGGCACCGACCTGCTGGGGAAAATGAAGGATGCTATATTGCCCACCTACCCAGAAGCTGTGGTAAACATAAAGACCATCCCCGGCCTCAATTATATAAGGTGGTCTGAAGGAATGCTGAGGATCGGCGCGCTGGCCACGCTGTCTGATATAGCTGATAGCGAGGTTGTTATGTCACGCTACCCAGCACTGGCAGCTGCTGCTCGTAGGGCTGCCTCTCCACAGATAAGGAATATGGGTACTATCGCGGGCAATATTTGCCAGGACGTCAGGTGCTGGTATTACCGTAACCCCAATAACAGGTTCGCCTGCCTGAGGAAGAAGGGAGGAAGGTGCTACGCCATTGATGGCGACAACAGATACCATTCAATCTTTGGTGGGAGTGTGTCAGGTGGTTGCTTTGCAGTGCACCCTAGCGACACTGCGCCCGCTCTGGTAGTCCTGGGTGCGAAGGTCAAAACCTCCAGCCGGATTATTGATGCACAAGACTTCTTTGAGGTCAGGCCGATTAAAACGACAGTGCTCAAGACGGATGAGATCGTCACAGAGATACAACTGCCCGAGCTTCCCCAAGGGACCTACAGTACATTCCTTAAATTTGCGCAGCGGGAATCCATTGACTTCCCGGTTGTTAACTGTGCGGCCATGATTACTACCAGGGATGACAAGGTCGAGGACGCCAGGATTTGTCTTAATGCTGTCCACGTGGTTCCTTACAGAGCGCTTCAGGCCGAGAAGGTTATCATCGGTAATAGCTTAAATGAAGCGATTGCCGAAGAGGCAGGCCGCGCCGCCGTAGCTAAGGCCAAGCCGCTTGAGTACAATAAGTACAAAGTCGTGGTAGCGCGGACTCTGGTGAAAAGGGCGATCTTGGCATGTGCGAGTGGTGTTTAACAGCTAGATGAACCACGAGGTTCTTGTAGCTTGTGAATTTGAAAAGCCTTTACTAGGAGTACCTGTTGACTCCAATGAATTCGGAAGGTGTGTAATATGCTGTTTTCATCGCTGCTGTGGATTATCCATCTAGCCGTAGCCATAGCCGCCAAACGCAATAAGTCGTTGAAGGAGATGATAAAGGTGCGCAACCATGCGTACGTCATAATGACCAAGGATGCCAAGATTGGAAGGCGCTTCATTTTCAAAAATGGGAGCTATTCGTCTGACAAAGTACTTACGGGCTACGATATGGCCCTAGTTTTTGAGAATGCCAGTGTAGGGTTTAAGACTCTAGCCTTTGGTGGCGACACAGGAATAGATGATGCTAGAAACAACTGGAACCTGAGAATCTTGGGAGATGACTACCATATGCTCTGGTTCGGCGTCGTAATGCAGATGGCATTGGGTGGGATCAAAAGAAAGTGAAATCGTTTTGTTATTGGAGGCACCCGCATGAGGATAAAGCTTGAGTACATCAGGCTCATCAGAATTGAGAAGTGCGCCAGCAATTCCTTGGTTGAAGTGCCAGACAACTGCACGGTCGGTGAGTTGCTTTCATTCCTGAAATTGCCAGCCCACTTTCAGCACGCTGTGATAGTCCACGTCAATGGTGAGCCTGCCTGGAACTCAACCGTCCTGAAGGATAATGATTCAGTAATCCTGTACCCCGTGATGGCCACCTGAATGCGAGGTAAAGGCGGAATGCATGGTTTGTTAAGGTCGATTTGAGGGGGAAGGGCTGAGGCAGTAGAAGGGGACTGCTGAAGGAGAGAAATTTATATAAAGGAGAGTTCAT
>CAZVCX010000019.1:0-4165 GCA_964626375.1 uncultured Dehalococcoidales bacterium
TACTTTATCCATATGCTCGTTCTTCTAAAAGCTATTTCATCATATCTCGCAACTTTTGGCCCACTAGCTCTATTGGATGCTGAGATTCCTTCCGCTTCATTGCATTGAACTGAGGACGACCAGCCTGATTCTCCAAAATCCACTCTCTAGCAAAAGTGCCGTCCTGAATTTCCGCCAAAATTTGTCTCATTTCTTTCTTGGCCATTTCACCGACAACCCTACTCCCCCTCGTATAATCACCATACTCTGCCGTATCACTGATCGAATAGCGCATATATTTCAATCCCCCCTGATACATAAGGTCAACAATGAGCTTCAATTCATGAAAACACTCAAAGTAAGCGCTCTCCGGCTGGTATCCAGCTTCCACCAAAGTCTCAAAACCCGCCTTAACGAGGGAAGAAACCCCTCCACACAACACCGCCTGTTCACCAAAAAGATCTGTCTCCGTCTCTTCAGCAAAGGTCGTTTCTAGAACTCCAACCCTAGTACTCCCAATACCACGGGCATAAGCCAGAGCAATATCTTTAGCTTTCCCTGATTCATCTTGATATACTGCCACCAGAGCGGGAACTCCCGAACCCTCGGTATAAACACGGCGCAACATGTGCCCTGGCCCCTTAGGAGCAATCATGCTAACATCAATTCTAGAGGCCGGTACAATTTGAGAATAGTGAATATTAAAACCGTGGGCAAACATCAGAGTTTTACCGTCGGTTAGTTCTCCTTCAAAATCCCGATAGACTTGAGGATGCAGATTATCCGGAACCAACATCATAATGATATCACTATCTTTAGCCGCTTCTCTGGCGCCAGATACCTGAAAACCAGCTTCCTGTGCCGACTTCCATGCTTGGCTGCCGGGCATCTCAGCTACGATAACATTGCACTTGCTATCCCTGAGATTTTGGGCATGGGCATGCCCCTGACTGCCATAACCAACAATAGCAATCGTCTTTTCCCTGATAAGATCTAGGTTAGCGTCTTCCTCATAGTAAACCTTAGCCATACTTACCTCCTTCTATAACTATATCTGCGGGCACGAATCGCCACAAGGAATCAAATTAGACTAATCCTTGACCCCACCACGGGTAATAGCAATTTTGCCAGTCCGAGTAACTTCTTTAATTCCAAAACGATGAAGTAACTTGATCAAAGACTCTACCTTGCTCTCATCCCCTGTGACTTCTACCGTCAACGAAGTTGAGGATACGTCAACTATATTGGCACGAAAAATATCAACGATCTGCATTATCTCACTTCTCACCAATGCGGGAGCTTTCACCTTGATTAAAGCCAGCTCCCGGTACACTGCATCCACATCCGTTATATCAGACACTTTGACCACATCGATCAACTTATCCAGTTGCTTTCTCACCTGCTCTACCACAGCAGAATCACCTATCACAACGAAACTCATGCGGGATAAACCCGGTCGCTCGCTGCCGCCAACAGCAAGGCTCTGTATGTTATAGCCCCGGCGACGAAACAGGCTTACTACACGGTTGAGCACTCCAGGTTTGTCTTCTACCAAGGCTATAAGCGTATGCTTTTTCTTGAACATTTTACTCCTTGAGAAGCGCTTCCATCACAATAAGAAAAATCATCATTTACTCAATAACTCAGGTTTTGGCACATCGATAAATTTAGTCAAACTTTCACCCGGAGATACCATGGGGTAAACATTTTCCTCCGGCTCAACGGCAAAATCGAGGAGGAATGCCCCTGGACAATCCATGGCACTCTTTATAGATGGAATTACTTCCTCCTTACGTCTCACCCTGATCCCAGGAATATCGTATGCTTCGGCTATCTTAACGAAGTCAGGGTTCCACAGCTTCGTATGTACATAGTTCTTCTGATAGAACATATCTTGCCACTGCCTCACCATTCCCAAATACCCGTTGTTCAGTATGGCTATCTTGACAGCGATACGTTCCTGAGCTATGGTGCCTAGCTCCTGTATATTCATTTGAAAACTACCATCGCCATCGATACACCATACCGTCTCCTCAGGAAGGCCTACTTTGGCCCCCATAGAAGCAGGAAGACCAAATCCCATGGGGCCAAGGCCACCAGCAGAGATGAAACTGTTGATTTTCGTATATATAAAGTGCTGCGCCGCCCACATCTGATGTTGACCGACACCAGTAACTACAATCACATCTCCACCTGTAACTTCGCAAATTTGTTCGATAACATACTGAGGCAGAAGATTATCCGCATGCTTAAGATCCACCAGTGGATATTTATATTTCCAGTCTTCCATTTGTGATATCCAGCTCAAATGATCGCTGCTCTCAATCTCTTTATTGAGAATGTTCAACACTGCTTTGACGTCACCCACTATTGGAACATCTGCAGGTATATTCTTGCTGATCTCAGCAGGATCTATATCAATGTGAATAACGCGAGCTTGTGGAGCAAAATCGGCTGTGCTGGCAGTGGCCCTATCATCAAACCTCATACCTATGGCAATGATCAAATCCGCATTCTGTACTGCCAGATTGGCATAAGCCATGCCATGCATACCCAACATGCCAAAATTAAGTATGTGCTTTCCAGGGAAAGAACTTAGACCAAGCAAGGTGCTGACCACGGGAATTTGCGCTTTTTCAGCCAGCTCTTTAAGCTCATCCCAGGCACGAGAAATAATTATCCCCCTTCCAGCGATTATGAGCGGTCTCTCAGCTTTGCCAATAAGTTGTACCGCTCTCCTGATCTGGGCCATGTGCCCACGGGCGATAATTTTGTAGCCGAGCAGGCTAACCTTATCAGGATAAACAACGTCTGCCATCGATTGTTGGACGTCTCTGGGAATATCGATAAGCACAGGCCCCGGCCTGCCCGTCTGAGCAATATAAAAAGCCTCCTTAACGATCTCGGCCAGCTTCGTTACATCGGTAACGAGATAATTATATTTGGTAATGGGGAGAGTAATGCCTGTAATATCCGTCTCCTGAAAGGCATCCTTGCCAATGAACGGAGTAGCTACCTGCCCCGTTATGGCCACAAGAGGAACGGAATCCATATAAGCATCGGCAATGCCCGTGACAAGATTGGTAGCTCCCGGACCAGATGTCCCGATGCATACACCCGGCCTACCTGTAGCCCGAGAATAGCCTTCGGCAGCGTGAGCCGCCCCGAGCTCATGGCGAGTCAATATGTGTCTGATCTGGGGATATTGAGGTAAAACATCATATAAAGGCAGAAGAGCTCCTCCTAATATCCCAAACACAAACTCCACTCCTTCTTTAACCAGACTATCACATAGGATCTGAGCACCCGTTCTTTTCATTTGAAATTTACCTCAGCCAGCGAAGACTGCTCCTCTACTGGCTGAACTTACCCTCTCTGCGTAGCGACCAAGATAACCCTTTTTCACTTTGAGCTCAAAAGGCGGCAACGAAGCTGTTCGCTGCTCTATCTCCTCCTGAGGCAATTCCACTGATAACTTACAACCTGGTATATCTATATCTATAACATCACCGTCTCTCAACATCGCTATCGGGCCTCTCTCCGCTGCTTCAGGGGACACATGCCCAATAGCTGCTCCTTTAGTGGCTCCAGAAAAGCGACCATCGGTAATGAGGGCTACCTCTTTATCCAACCCCATACCACTAAGAAGAGAAGTCGGCGATAGCATTTCCCTCATCCCTGGCCCACCTCTCGGTCCCTCATAGCGTATGACCACCACATCCCCTTTTTCTATCTTTCCGGCCATAATAGCGGCAGTGGCATCCTCTTCGCCATCGAAAACCCTCGCCCTACCTCGGTGAACCAACATTTCTGGAGATACAGCTGCGCTCTTCACTACACCTCCGTCAGGCGCCAGATTGCCAAATAGCATACTAAGCCCACCAGTGGCAGCATGAGGATTGTTCAGAGAACGAATTACATCTCTATCTTTGACATCATATTGACTTACCGTTTCCCCCACCGTTTGCCCCAATACATTCCGGGCATCAGTCTTCAACAGCCCTGATATTTCGTTCATTACCGCCATTATACCGCCAGCCAGATCCAAATCCTCTATATGATATTCTCCCGCCGGGCTTAATTTGCAGATATGAGGAACCCGCCGGCTGATTTCATTGATCCAGGACAACGGAAAATCTATCCCTGCTTCGTGAGCTATTGCAGTAAGATGTAAAACGGAGTTAGT
>CAZVCX010000020.1:0-4358 GCA_964626375.1 uncultured Dehalococcoidales bacterium
ACAGAACAGGAGTAAAATATCTATTATTAACGCCTGTACCGGAGACAGCGCTCCAAACCACTCTTCAAACACACCCAGGCAGTAACTACACGTGGAAAACTCCGTTACTCCCTGAGATAGCGCCAGGCAATTGCTGGCAATGAAACCGATGGTAATGGGAATGCACAGGGCTGCAGCGATCCTGGGGAATATCCCCACGAGCAAAACCAGACCAAGAACAAGTTCCGCCCAGGGCAGGCACTGCCCGATCAGAAAAGCCATGGTGGGAGTCCAGAACGATCCCATCAGAACGTCGATGAATTCCGTCCGCCCCGGCACCTTGCCAATGCCAGACACAACCAGAAATAGCCCCAGGAATATCCGTGGTCCCAGCGCTATCAGGTATTCCTGCCATTTGCTTCTTACTTCTTGCGCACTCATGATGGTTCACGTAATTTTATCATCTTACTTCGATTTCTGGCTATTCGACAGAATCACGCTCACTTGCAGGATAAGAGGAACTTCTCTATTTCTTGCAGACAAACTGCTTTATATGATGAAGAACCTCTTCTATTTATGCGCTGAATACGGTAGAATATATGTTTTGAGCGCTCTATGTAATGCGCGCCCGGGAGGTAATTTTGGAAGTTAAAGTTGTCGCCAAAGAGATCACGCAAATTGATATCGATGCTATCGTAGTGGGCATCTTCGAGGGAGAAAACACAACGGATAGCATTATCGGGCCTCTGGATAGTGCCCTGCAAGGAGCAATTAATGCCCTGATCGCCAGGGGAGAAATCAAAGCAAAGTTCGGAGAGATTGGCATTGTTCACACGCTGGGAAACCTGCCATCAAGACTCATCGCCATCGCGGGGCTGGGGAAACTCCAGAATTTTACTCTGGACAGAGTACGCGGTACAACGGGAGAAGCTTGTCGCTATCTGCGCAAACTGAACTGCCACAAAATAGCCATGGTGCTTCATAGTCTGGATACGGGCAAAACCAGTGCTGCAGATTTAGCCGGAGCTATAACAGAGGGCAGCCTCCTCGGACTATACAGTTTCCAGCAGTATAAGAAGTCCGAATACGAAGACGTTGAGGAATTGCTAATATTGGCAGGGGAAACAGAAGACCTTTCCAGTTTGGAGCAAAGCATCATCAAGGGGAAGATAATGGCAGAGGCCGTTATCCTGGCCAGAGATATGGTCAATGAGCCATCCAACCAGATGACCCCTAGCGCAATGGCGACGATAGCTCTGGAGATAAGCGAAAGAAATGGCCTGAGGTGCACAATTTTCGATTCCAGGGAAATCGAGTCTATGGGGATGAACGCTTTCCTGGCGGTGGCGAAGGGGAGCAGCGAACCTGCCAAATTGGTAAAGCTTGAATACCAGGGGGACGAAGAGAATAAGAGCGCTATGGGCTTTATCGGCAAGGGGATAACCTTTGACTCCGGAGGCATATCCATCAAACCATCAGAAAATATGGGCGAGATGAAGGACGACATGTCCGGCGGTGCCGCAGTTATGGCAGCAATGGGAGCCATTGCACAGCTAAAGCCCAGAATAAACGTTACCGCTATCGTTCCTGCCACCGAAAACATGCCCGGTGGTACTGCCTTCAAGCCAGGAGATATATTGCGAGCCATGAATGGCAAGACCATAGAGGTAATGAATACCGATGCCGAGGGGAGGCTCATTCTGGCCGATGCCTTGAGCTATGCGGTAAAGGAAGGCCTTTCTCCACTTGTAGATGTCGCAACTCTAACAGGAGCCTGCTGCGTAGCCCTGGGCAAGGAATACAGCGGCGCCTTTACCAATGATCAGGAAACAGTCGATACAATACTGCAGGCCGCGGGGAAGACGGGAGAGGATTTCTGGCAGATGCCATTGCCCGAAAAGTACAGGGAAATGAACAAGAGTCTCATCGCCGATGTCAAGAATACAGGCAACAGGTACGGAGGAGCCATTACAGCAGCTCTCTTCCTCTCAGAATTCGTTGGAGAAACTCCCTGGGTCCATCTTGACATAGCTGGCCCGGCTTTTAGCGATAAGGAAAGAGGATACATAGTCAAAGGAGCTACAGGTGTCGGCGTCAGAACTCTCGTGGAGATGGCCCTGGCAAAAGGAAAATAACCGAAAACATAAAATGAGCGATATGAAGCTATACCGCAGAAATGGAGGGATTTACCAGGGTTTTTCAGATACCCTGACAAGTTTTTTTGCGCCAACCTCTTGTTTATGTAAGAGGCGCGCCTTATACTAGTACAAGGGGGAAATTGAGATTGATAGCTATGCCTTTCTCAAAACACCGGAGGGCAATTCTATGCAATGCCCGAGAACGTGGCGTGCCTCTTGGCAATAGAAAAGCAGCGCCAAGCTCAGGCTCCAACGAGATAGTGAAGAGAACGGTTAGATCATCTCCGCTATGAAGTAAGACTGTTATAGCATAGATATACTGGCTGCGAAGGTCTTTCCCTCGCGATAACAGTGCGCTTACATAAGAAGGTAAAAAATGATAGTTGATGCTTCCGATTTTGTATTTATGCCTCCGCCAGAACTTAACTGGTCAAGGCGTGTCCTCATAAAACCTTATGCCGGCTGCTCGTTACCCTATCCCGCCACTACCAGCCCCCAGATACTGCAGGCAATTATAAGTGGCATCCGCAAAGTTAGCGATGCAGATATTATCATCGCCGCTGCTACGCCGAGCGGTGAGCCAATATACTCGACCTATAAAGCGCTGGAATATAATTTCCACCACGTCTTGATGCTTGACATTCGGGATTCCATCTTTGTTGAAGTGGAGAACCCGCTGGTCAAGTTCTATGCCGTAGAGAGCTTCTGGATTCCCAACATAGTCCTGCGCAGCGATTTTCTGATTAGCGTTGCTCCCTTCAGAGTGTGCGGTAACCTTGGGCTTTTTGGCATAGCAAACCTTCTGGACCTGCTCCCCGTAAGCAAATATCAAAAGGGCAATTCTGGAGGATGGGGCAGCCTGTATGATATGGGAATAGAAAAGGTCCTCGCCGACCTGTATTTCACCATGCCATTCGATTTGAGCATCATTGAGGCTCAACAGAGGGTCTTTTACTCCACGGAAGGAGAGAAAAAGAAAGTTGAGGACAGCGGAAAGATCTTCATAGGTGACCTCTACGATACCGACCTCAGGGCCTCACAAATGGCTGGCATTGAAAGCGAATATCTCCGGCTCATAGATGAAGGCCGCAGCCAGCTGGAAGAATGAAAACATTGGTTAATACCGCACGCTGAAATCTGCAAACTGCCCTGAGTAATCCAGCCACTCCGTTACTGTTTCTGTGACTACCGCCAGTGGCGGCCCCTTGGCAAGAAACTCAAGCAGCTTATCCAGTTGTTCCTTCTGCCCTTCAGCTTCTACTTCCACAGCATCGCCCTGGGGCAAGTTACAGACATAGCCTGTCAATCCCAGCCCGTGGGCCATATCCTGGGTAAAGCTACGGAAACAAACGCCCTGGACATGGCCATAAATCCGAACCAGTACCCGCGCTTTTATTCTTCCTCGCTCTCTTCTTCCCTGCTCTTCTTTGGCTTTCTGATTACCTCGACTTCCGGTTGTGGCAAAATTTCAGAAATTGCCTTCATCTTCTTTAAACCCTTCTTGGGTTTCCTGGACTCTCTCTTGCTGAAATCTTTTTTCCCCATAGCAACACCTCTTAATATTTCTACAGGATGCACTACGAATTAAGCAAAGGACCTGCTCCATGCCTCTGCCATGCAGAACGCGCCGCTGCTACCTCAGCGCTTTTCTTGTTTTTGCCGATGCCCCTACCCCACTCCTTTCCATCAACCAGCACCGCTACAGTGAATTCTTTGGCGTGGTCGGGCCCGCTAGTTTCCAACAGCTGATACACCGGCAGTGACGCCCTTCTGCCCTGGAGGAATTCCTGTAGCAGAGCTTTATAGTTTGGAGATAGACCCGCTTTCCGTATCTTCTTCAGATCCGGTTGAAGATGTTTGAGGATAAAACTCCTAGCCCGGGATAACCCCTGATCCAGATAGATAGCGCCAACTACTGCCTCCAGGGCATCTTCCAGATTGCTCTCCTTGGTTCTGCCTCCACTGGATTCCTCTCCGCATCCCAGGAGAAGGGAATCGCCGAGCTTGAGCGAAGAGGCTATTCTCGATAGAGAACTGCGGCAAACCAGCGCGGCGCGGATGCTGGTTAATCTGCCTTCAGGAAACTCAGGAAAGTCCCGGTACAGTTTATCCGCCACCGTAAAGGCAATTACGGCATCACCCAGAAACTCCAGACGTTCATTAGAGGCAAGAGAGAGATCTGGATGTTCGTTGATGTATGAGCTGTGAGTGAGAGCTTCCTTCAGCAAAAAGCCACTATTG
>CAZVCX010000021.1:0-4982 GCA_964626375.1 uncultured Dehalococcoidales bacterium
AAGCATCCACTACGAGATTTAATATAGTCAAATATGTGGATGGGCTAAAAAGTTCTATACTTCACTAAATTAAGACGAAGGGTGAACAAGAGAGTATAATGGCAGGAGAAAGAGGGACAGCTGTGTCAATGAGCATGAAGGTGATGTATCACGTTGATTCACTTTATCGTGGATGGAGAATTAAAAGATTTTATTATCTGTGATAGTTCTATTCTATTTTCGACCCCCATTTTTGTTCGCAAATATTTCTGTTTGAGGGGAAGTAAAACAAATGGTTGATGTGAAATTTTAAGCGATGGAGATTAGATGAAAATAGAGCCATATCTCAGGGATCTGGTTGTAAAGTCTTACCTTGAGATCGATCCAGCAACGAGGCGACCAGGCTTGCTGGATTGTTCTCTGGGAGTAAACCTTACCGGTGGAGTTTCTGAACGCGTTATAGAGGCAGCCGGAGAGTATGAATGGGCGGAGATGTGGCATTATAACGATCCCCTTTATAATGATTTAAAGGCGAAAATTCGTGAATTCTGGTGTGACCATGTTGATTTAGGAACAGAGCAAATTCAAATTGGTCATGGAGCATCGGCCATTCTTGATAATTTAAACAAAATATTTGTGAGGCCGGGCTCCAGGGTGCTTGGTTGCGCACCTCAGTGGCCGGACTATTCAGGTTACGTTAGCATACATGGGGGAAGTTATGAAGCGGTGGCGCTAGCACATGAGGAGGGGTTCAAGTTTCGCGTTGAAATGGTGGTGGAGAAGTTAAGCGATGAGCATTGTCTGGTATATATCGATAATCCCAATAATCCTACAGGCCAGCTTATCGGACTGCGAGAAATAGAGCAAATGCTCAGGCAGGCTCAAAAAATGGATGTGGTAATAGTAATAGATGAGGCTTATGGCGATTATGCTGGCAAGGAGAATTCGGCAGTAAACCTGGTAGACAAGTACAAAAATCTGGCAGTTGTACGTTCTTTTTCCAAAGGGTTGGGTCTGGCGGGATTGAGAATAGGATATGGCGTATTTTCATCCGAGCTAAGTTGCTTGTACGGCAAGATCGCTATTCCTGTTCCTGTTTCAGGAGTGAGTTCTTATCTGGCCCAGGCAGCCCTTTCTGACGCGAATTTCATACAGGTTTGCAGGAGAAGGATCCGTAGCGAGAAAGCAAAGTTGTTAGAGAGGTTGCGCAACGCAGGATATGTTATTGGTGAAACATTTGAAGAGTGCCCCATCTTTCTTTTAGGCCATAAAGATAATAGAACTGCTGATCTAAAGCAGGAATTGCTGGGCAAGAACATATTGTCTGTAAGCGGGCAGGGATTCAAAAATTTGGGCAGCAGCTATGTCAGGATCAATACTCCAGCGCACGCGGAAGAATTTTTATCCCGTTTATAAGGGAGCGCTCTCGAGTGGCAGGGCAGATTGGCCAGCTCCCTCTGTCAATAAGTATCTCCGGAGAAGATATGGCTATATGGTGAAGACTTGAAGATCACCGAGTGGCCATTGTACGCGCCGACCGCCATTCTCTTTCGCTTTAATTTACAGAATTAATGGAGTTATTCGGCGCTGTGAAAGCCGGGGCTGCTTAAAATGGCGATGGAGGGCTTCAGGATCAAAGGTGCTTTACTTTTCGCGAATGCAGGAAGTTGGCGGAGAGTCTAAATGCGCTCGATGAGCAGATCGTCTGCTGTCTTTATCTCCTTTTCCATACTGGCGATTGCTATGGTTCTCGTGGCCGTATAGGCATGAGAGGTAAATATGGTCAGACAACGGTGGTCGTACATCAATTGAGGAGCATCGGGCTGGTGGGCCCTTATCAGTACGTTCTTCTTCAGGCGGTGCATAATCCTCTGGAAGTAGCTTCTTCCGAATTGCGGTCTGCCGCTATAGAAGCTCTCCTGAAGGTAGTCCGCCTCGCTTTCTCTCCAGTCGCCCCAGACGATCTGCCTCCATTGCTGACTGGTAGGCTGGATGGAGTTGATTTCTGGAAGCGTTTCTACATCGGGCAATGCTCCATGAAGGGCGATGAGGCCACCTGAGGAAAATGCTAGCGGCAGACTGAGCAGCACTCTTCCATATATCTGGCGCATTTCTTCGTCCAGAGACTGCCAGAAATCGGCCGGATAGAACCTGGATGCTGCATATCCTTCGTGGTTTCCCTGCAGCAGGAAGACGTCATCAGGCTGGGCGAGCTTGAGACAAATGAGGTAGTTGATATTGGCACGGGAATTTTCTCCCCGGTCGACGTAATCTCCAAGGAATACCAGCTTGTATCTCAGGGGGAGATACGTGCGACAAACGGTTTTCGTTGCATTGAAGTCGCCATGAGTATCTCCCACGAAGACCAGATTTGCATGGGCTGGAAGCTCGATCAGCTTCGACTGGCATTGCAGCAGATGATTCACCTCTTTTAGCAGGTCTCTTTCTTCGTTCTGCTGCAGCTCCTCTACGCGGTCGGGATCTTCTGCTATCTGCCTTATTCTTTCCTCAAGCAAGTTCCCCTCTCCTCGGATATATTCCTTCGGTCAGCGGTTTTGCTACTATTGTAAAAGTGGGCAATCACTTCTCGCAAGGGATATGAGGCAATAGATTGGTGCGCACTGAGTAGAAAGAGGAAAAAGACTACTCTGCATACCATTTTCCCCTTGTCAATTGCGTTCTTTATTATGAAGAACAGGGAAAGCGCTTGTTGTGTTACTGCTGTGGTGTGAAGTCACGCAGGATAGTAGCAATTTTTTCGCGTTTGCTTTCGTCCAGTAGTCCCTGGCTATAGGCTAAATAATCGAAGTATAGCTGGACGCATGTGGGTACCTGCCACATGTGTTGATCTCCATATTGATATCCGTATCGCGACGAGCTTCCCAGCTTTTCTGCGGTAATCGTATCGGGAGAATAACGCAATTTGGCAACTAGCTTTTCATCAAATCCATGTTTACGGGCTATTATGATGAGTGCATTGTGTATCCCCGATCCATGTTGGGCGGCAGATTTTTTGCCTTTCGCTATATAGTCCGGTATACCCAGCCTTGTTGCCAGGCTGCGATGTATATGTTTTCCCAGGTCATCTTTATCAGGGTAAACCTTTAGTTGTGGAGCTATTCTCATGGCTATTTTTATCACCTCGGGATCCAGGAAGGGATAGCGAAGTTCAATATCGAATGTTTGAGCAACCTTGTTTTCTCTGGCCAGAGTTTCCGCATCGCCTCTGACGAGGTCTTCCCACATCGTTTCGTATAGCTTGGCATAACCCCATTTGTCTAGAAGTAGCGGATACCATGGATATCCCCCCCACAGCTCATCGGGACCTTGGCCCACGAATACTTTCCTGATCGAATCCTTTGCTGCCGTTTCCAGCGCCAGGTATGGTATGAGACTGGTCTCTATTTGAACGTAGTCTCTTTCTTCTACGGCGCGGATGACTTTTGGCAGGGCCTTGTCCAGCTCTCCTATGGTTACCGTTTTCTTGCGAAGGGGCAAGCCTGTTTCTCGAGCGAACTCTTCGGCAAATATGCTATCAGGCGCTCCCTCCATACCGAGATTATATGCGGTTAGTTCCACTCCGGATTGTTCCGCCTGGTCGTGGAGAATTTTTGCCAGAAGGCAACTATCGACACCTCCCGATAAAAGAATGCCCGCTTTATCTATCCCTTCTAGAGTCTTTGATACGGCAGCGTTGAGAGTTGTCTGGTATTGATCTATGGCGATACTCTTGTCCTTGATATCTATCTTGGCACCGAATTTGTCTTCGGGGAAGACGCGAGAGACGTCCATGCCGTATTCGCTGAGGGTAATGATGCTTCCAGCCTGCAGCCGGGAAACTTTTGGTATTCCTATCTCCCATAGAGCTTTCTTTAGAGTGGCGAAAGCATAAAAATCCTCGTTTTCGCCGTAATAGAGCGTTCGAAAGCCCACGGGATCGCGGACGGCGGTTAAAGAGTTGCCATCGGTTGCTGCTATGGCAAAACCGCCTTCCAAGTTGACGACGACCTTTTTGCTTGCATATGAGAGGTCGCCGTTATAATTTTCCTCCAGGAGGTGCGCTATTATATCAGCATCCGTGGTGGCTATGAGGTCATGTTCTTTCGACAGTTTTTCTTTGAAATCGTATATTATGCCATCGTAGATAACGGCTAGTTTGTTAAAGCAATCCCAGTGGATGCTGGCATGTCGGGTCTTTCTCATTCCAACGCAACCCAGGCCGATGTTGCCTTTGATTGCCTTGATATTGAGGTCTTTCAACGCTCCGTTGAAGGTCTTATTTCCTACTGAGAGAGCGGCGAAGCTGTTTTTGCTGCTGCATTGCTTGAGCAATAGATCAACCATGCAACTGGCTATATTTTTATTGCGCTTGCTCATGATGCCTGCTAGAGCGTACATCTTGACCTCCCACAGCGCTTACAGATAAGGTTTACTCTTTTTTATTAGAGCAGGTTGTAACGCTGCTTCATTTTTCGTTTTTTACATTTAGCAGGAATAAATTGGCTCCAAATTTCTTGAGGTTATTAAATAGGTCCGAAGATTTCATGACCAGGCCGAAGTTCTCCTTCGTTTCTATAATTGTAGTTTGATAGAAATTGTCATTGAGAGAAGCGGTGGCATCTGATAGAAGTATTACATCCCATCCCCGGTTGAAGGCATCGCGCAATGAGGATTCCACGCATATGGAGGTGTCAATGCCAGTGAATATTATCGTATCTACCTTGAGCGATCTCAGCCAGAGCCCAAACTCGGTGTCCTGAAAAATGGAATCGCGCCTCTTCTGGACCACATAATCGCTATCGTCTGGCTGCAAGGTGTCTATAAAATCGCTATCCAATGTGTCGCGTATGCATAGAGGCAGGGTTTCAATGCGCTCGCGGCGCTTGTCAGGCAGGATGTTGTGCTGTCTCTCCAGCATGTCGATGCCACTTTTCTCTCGAATAGCCTGTGACAGGAACACGGGGAGGCGCAAAGACTTTGCTTTGCGGTATGACTCCTTAACG
>CAZVCX010000022.1:0-2590 GCA_964626375.1 uncultured Dehalococcoidales bacterium
AAGGAGTCCGAACCAGAATAGCATCACCCTGTCCCACATCAAGGATGCTCACATGCAATTTACCATCGGGCAGGGTAAATACCAATAACCAGACCACAGCACTACACGCAAGAAGAGACAGCACAAGCCACTTTGAGGAAAACCGTGACCGTGATTTGGATATATATCCGTTCATTTCTTCGCTCCAGTCTTAAATTTTGAGAGGACTTCAAGCAACTTCCCTTTTCCACTAATAGCTACTATTGCCATTCCCACTCCAATATAGTATGCCCACACGGGCCAGGTTGAACTAACGTCAATGAAAAAAGAGGAAAAGGGAAAAGCATCGAATATATGGACAGTTCCCAGCAGGTAGCTGAGAAAAAACCAGTCCAGACAACCGATAATTTGAGCTACAACTGGAAAGAAAAGCCCGCTGAAGGCAACTAACGCCGAGGTAACAATAATGGCGGGCAAAGATGGCAGGGCCAGAAAAGTTGCTGGCAAGCCGACCATAGAAATTACCTTGAAATTGAAAGCAACCAGGGGATATACCATCAACAGCGCCGCCAGGCTCACAGCAAAGGCATCAATGACCACATTGCTAGAGGAAACTATCCTTCCCTCGCTACCAAAGACACAGGCGATTCCCTTTCTGCCCCACTTCTGGAAGATGGGATAGAAGAAGATAAGCCCGGTCATAGCCAAAAAACTGAGCTGGAAGGAAATGCTCCACAAAATTTGCGGCTGAAACCCAACCATAACCGCAGCGGCGAAGGCCAGAGCAACTATGGCACTTTGCTGCCTGCCCAGGAGTACAGCCAGCAGAAACAAGTTTCCCATAATAGCTCCACGAATTACAGGCGGATGCATTCCAGAAATTAAAACATAGGACCACATACCCAACAGAGTAAGCCAGATGTAAACGCCATGCCGCCGACCGAACAATAAAATACCAAGGCCAACAAACATGGCTATAATGATGCCCAGATGCAGGCCAGAAATCACCAGCAGGTGCGCCGTTCCCGTCCTTGAGAAAGCCTGCTGCACTTCATGCGGTATATTTTCTTTAATGCCCAAAAATATGCCCTGTGCTAGAGACCCATGTGGCTCAGGCAAGGCCCTAACCAGAGACAGCGAAAGATTTTCCCTTAAATAATAAAACTGCTGTAAGATAGCATTCCCCTGATCTCGAGCTACAATATACACTTCAGGATAATACATAACAGAACGGACTCCCTGTGTGGCAAGATAACTCTGGTAGTCAAAATCTTCAAATTGAGGAGGTGTTTCCAGTTGTCCTGCTATAGTAAGAACATCTCCGTAACGATAGCCTTGATACCTGGGAGCCCATACCAGAACGGTACCCGATACTCCACGATTACTGCCATCTACGCTTACCATGCTGGTTGAGATTTTCAAGCGGCAATGCTCGGTTGAGGTAACAGGAGGTTCCTCCACCATACCCTGAACCTCTACAGCACTACCATCATTATAAAAACAGAGGTCCCGTTGATCGAGTTGAGGCAAGCTGGAGGAATAGCGCAAAGTGCCACCAAACAGGGCAAAAAGACACAGACCCAGCACGATCAAGTTTTTCTTCCTGCCGGAGGAAAACGGAATAAAGAGAAAGGGCAAAAATGCAAGGAAAAGCAAAAATGAAGGGGGGCTAAATTCAGACCCCAAGGATATACCCACTATCCAGGCACAACTAACATATAGCACCAGCATAATGGAAATCTCAATCCAGCACAGTTATGAAATCTCTCGCTTCTTCAAATTTCGCCTGGCCTATACCATTCACCCGGCACAGCTCTTCAACTCTATTAAAAGGACCGTGTTCTCTCCTGTAATCTACGATCCCCTGTGACAGCTCCTTCCCAATGCCCGGCAGAGCAACGAGCAGCCATGGTTCTGCCCTGTTTATGTCTATTTTTTGCCAGGACTGTTGCTTTTCCCCCTCCACAAAAATATGGACGCTTATGACGTCAGGAGCGCTATCAGCCTCAAGACCAACATCTGAGAGAATTGATTGAATGGTGTCATCATCTCTCAGGAGATATATGCCAGGATTAGCCACATCACCATCAACGTATACATCCATATTCTGTTGTGAAGTCACCGCCTCTGGATAAGCAATTTCTAAAGGGCGGCTTCCTTCATATTCAGTCGCCAGAGCTATTCCACCGGCAACCACAGCAACAATAAATAGAATAACTACAAATAACCAGAAAATATTGCCCTTGCTCATAGCAACCCCCTTTTTACCACAAAATAAATTGCCCCCCCCTTACCGTTAATGGGAGAATTTTTCCATGGCAGGAAAATCCAGGACAATTACCATCAATCGCAAAACTTATCACGACTATCACGTTCAGGAAAGCGTTGAAGCAGGGCTTGTGCTCAGGGGCTCTGAAATTAAGTCCATCCGGGCAGGAAGGGTAAACTTGCGCGACGCGTATGCCAGACCAGCAAACGGTGAATTATGGTTGTATAACAGCCACATTGCCTCCTACGATGCTGCCAGCTACAACGGGCACGATCCAAAGAGGCCTCGCAAGCTCCTGCTACACCGAAAGGAAATTGATAACCTGGCCGGCCTGGCAAAACA
>CAZVCX010000023.1:0-4285 GCA_964626375.1 uncultured Dehalococcoidales bacterium
GCCCTGCTTCTCCTCAATTACCGGCACCATTCATGATTTCCCATATCCCGAGGAGACGCTAAAAGTACAGGTTTGCGAGGCTGAGACGATAATGTCGCATGCAGGTGACACAATGGTGCCGGTAACAACCTGCAGAGAAGGAGGCTACGTCTGGCGCGTCGATGCCAGCAGATTGTTCATTGGCGATCTGCCCGATCAGGACCTGACCTACTCGGTGGATCGCCTTTGCCCCGGCAAATACATTATCACTCCAGTCTATTCACCGCGCGAGGACTTTTGTGAGTGGCACGGCAGCTGGGAAAATACCAGGGGGCAGGTGGTTATCATTGAAGATGCCAGCATCGAAGGTTTCGATTTTATCTTTGAACCGGAGGACTCAAGTTCTCCCAGGATAAGCAGCATAACGGTCAGCCCCGAAAATCCCCGGATGGGCGAGGACGCAGTCATTACCATTCTCGCTCAAGATGACGGGCAGATAGCCAGCATCTGGGAGAAGACGGATACAATGTTTTCCGACGGCTCTTTTTCCGCCGGCCACTGGCACAGCCTGACGGTAAGTGAGGGGATGCTGGATAGCACCGCCGGAGCCCAGTTTTCACTCACCGATGATCGTATCATGCAGGCTACGGTAAGGGCCAGAGTTTGCGATGCTGGAGGCAACAGCCACAGGGCAGAGATGAGCGTTCATTTTGGCAGCTGTGACGATGGCATGCAAAACCAGGAAGAAACGGGGGTTGACTGCGGTGGCCCCTGCCCCTCCCAGTGTAAAAATTGCCTGGATGACTACGCGATCGGCAATGGCCCCTCAGCTTATTTGTATAGCCCCGCTCAAGTTGAGTATCTTCGAGGTTGGGCTCTCGGCGCTCTGTCAGAATATGCCAACTACCTGAGAATTAACATCTCCGAGATGGATACCAGCGACGAGTACATTGAGGCCATCGGCTGGTGGATATGCACCCATATGGGCTACCGCGGCGATGACGTTAACGAACGCGTTCTGAACGACGTTGCCGGTCTGGACTATCATCCGAGCGATTACGGGCATTCAAGTTCAGATTTCCCTCAGCCAGCCTACTATACCCTGAATTTTAGCGGTCAGGAGCGGACTGATCCCTCGAAGTGGTTCTTCGGGGATTGCGAGGACTTTGCCATACTTACTTCTGCTCTGCTCAGATCACTGGGAGTAAGCCACCAGTGCATCTTCAACTCTGAAGAGCCCGGTCATGGCTTCAATATCGTCAATTATCACAGCAAGTACCGCATATTTGAGCCACAGAGCAACGCCATGGGATGTGAATACGGGCCAGAGTTCATCTGGAACGATAAAATCGGGGCTTTCGGCTGCAGCGATTTCGAAAAAGTCCACCCATGGCAGTACACGATGAACTACCCCGGTTGCGAGAATCCTTCGGCATCGGTTACTGGCGGAGGGTTTGGCCTCAAGACGCTATGGCTTGATTGGAGGGGATGGGGAGAACACCCGGCACTGGCTGCGGGCGACTTCGATGGCGACGGCCGTGACGACATTGCGGCTGTATATAACGATTACGGTACCCGGCAGTTCGTTGCCTCTGTCTTTCCCTCCACCGGCCATGGTTTTCAGCCACCACCAGAAGCATTGCCCGAGCCATATCCAGCGCATCCGGAAGTTCTGGTCGGCCAGTGCACCGAGGGCGACTTCATCGTTGCTTATTACATCGTCCACGACAGGATCCATTCCTTTAAAGAAGTGGAAGGAACAGCGGCAGCCTGTCCCTCCTCAGTGATAGGCTATAGGCCAGGCGACGATGCGGATGCCGTCCTCCTGGCAGACCCGCGTGGCACGGGGCAAGACGCCGTGCTGGAGTTTACGCGGGGAGACTCGCACAAGGTCAGGGTTAATCATACTGTATGGAATAGCGATTTCTGTCCGTCTCAGGAGATACCTCGAGCAGGTGACTTCGATGGCGACGGCTACGACGAAGCCGTTGCTTTTTCAAGGAGCGATAGCGGCGGCGTCCGCGTTATCCGCTCCGTACCGGGCCAGGATAAATTTACCAAGTTTTGCCTGTGGCATTCAGAATTTTGCCTGCGCAACCAGATACCCGGAGCCGGTGATTTTAACGGAGACGGGAGAGATGATATCGTCTCTTTCGATCAGGGCAACGGAGATGTCTTTGTCGGGCTATCTACAGTATTTGGTTTCTGGAGCGATGGATTCGGAGAAACTCAGAGCCGATGGCACGATGACTTCTGCTCTCGAGACGATACTCCCATAGTGGGAGACTTCGACGGCGATGGGCTGGACGATATCGCTTGCTTCCGCATTAACAACGGCCGCGTGAGAGTATGGGTCGCCCTGGCAATGCCCAGCACCCTGACTTACGACTATCACGGAGGCAATCCATGCCAGCGGGCAAACTTCTACCTCGATGCTTACTACCCGGCGATTTGTCCCTAGAAGGGAAAGGATGCAGGTATGAGAAAGGCAGCCAGAACGCTGGTAGAATATGGAAAGGGAAGCTGGCTCGGCCGATGCCCGGCCAAACGCCTTCTTATGGGTCTGGCAGTGCTATGCCTGTTGCTCCTCTCCGTTACTCCGGCGCAGGCTCTATCGTTTTATACCGGCAACGTTTCCATACAGTCACTTTCGGCAACCATAGACGTGACGGACAGGGCAGCGATAACTGTAGATTACGTGCTGGTCAACTCAGAAGACAGCGAAGAAGCTATCGAGATGGCATTTTCTCCTCCCGATGCCGTAGCCAGGATCGATGAAAGCGGGCTGGCAAATCCGGTAATATTTAATCCCGGAGATGCAAGGCATCTATTCCTTTCCTATTTTCTGAACCTCCAGGATGCGGAGTCTCAAGGAATTATGTTTTCGCCCATGCTCTTTTTCAACGGCACGGCGAATTCCAACCGGGTCGGTAGTTACAGCGTGGAGCTAATCCTGCCCGAAAGCATTGAACGAATAACCTGGGCAAGCCTGCCGTATACCGGAACTGCCGAACGGGACAATAGAACGGCGATCATCTGGGAGAAAAGCGATTTCTATCCGGCTCCGCTGGCCATCAGCTGGACGACGCTCGATGTGAACATAGCGGCAGCGAAAAGCACCGTACCGCAAACCGTAAGCGCGCCCGGCGAAGTAGTCCAGGTTGAGGTAACGGTTCAGAACAAAGGCAGCGAAAAGATAGAAGATATCGCCCTTGTCGATAGCTTTTTCCCCGGCGCATTCGAAGCAGTTGATCCACTATCCGAATTTTCTTTGATAGAGAAGGAAAGTAGCGACCCCCGCCTGTACTGGAAGAAAGAGGGAGCATCTCTGGAGCCCGGAGAAACGATAGTTCATTGCTATTCGATAAGAGTCAAAGCTCTCGGGCTGGAAACGAGGCTGGATCCTCTCGTTGTACTGGTCAACGATACGCCCGTCAGCGTATCAAACGACGTTATCCTGCACAGCGCACTTGGCGAAAGATATGAAGCGGAAGTGGAGGGAAAGTTTCCAACATTCTATGTCGTCGTCGGTGCAGTCATACTCGTAGCCCTAATATCGTTGCTCCTGTTATTCAGATCCAGAAAGAAGGCGCGGTCTCATTCCGGCTGAAGGCCATTTTCCAACCCTGCTCATCGTTCACGATAGCAGGTGGAGTTAATGGCGATGGTCAGCACTCCACTACCTGTCAAGCAGATCACATTCATGAAAGCGAACCCAAATCTATCAAGCCATCTCATTCATGATTAACCCATAGGCATTTTTAGCGTATTGAGAAATCATGCGCTGAGCGTTGAAGAAGGACCCATTCACTACTATTGCCGAACGCATGACTTCAGCAAAAGCATCCGGCCTGTTATAAAAGGTTGGCAATATAAGGTGCTCTAACTTTTCATAGAGCGAATCTGCTTCCAGCGTGGGGTCACTTTCGCTCCGCCAGGAATTTCCGATCGACCATCCGGTCACCCCCTCCAGGTGCCCTTCGATCCACCAGCCATCAAGCACGCTCAGGCTGGGCACTCCGTTAATTGCTGCCTTCATTCCACTGGTGCCGGAGGCTTCCTGTGGCTTCTGTGGAGTATTTACCCACAAATCTACGCCCGCGCACAGGCGTTTGGCGATGGCCATATTATAGTTCTCAAGATACACAATTGGGATGGTATCTTTAAGAGCAGAAGCAATTTCAAATACATGGCGAATAATGGCTTTTCCGCCTTCATCGCGAGGATGAGCTTTTCCTCCATAAATGATCTGCAAGCGGCCTGCCTGCTGCGCTATTTTCTTGAGGCGCTCTATATCAGAGAGCAA
>CAZVCX010000024.1:0-4725 GCA_964626375.1 uncultured Dehalococcoidales bacterium
GGCTCGGCGTCAGCTACTCTCACCCTCCAGTAGTAAGTGCGGCTGCACTCCAGCTGTGTGGGCTCGATCACCGCACTCGGGTCGGCTCCAGATGGTGGATAGTAGTGGTCGGAAGAACCGAAGTCGGTGTTATCCAGTACCACCACCTCAAAACCTTCGTCCTTGGCTACCTGTATGTCGTAGGAGCAGGCATTGCACTGCCTCTCCCACTTCAGTACCATCTCACCGTTGGTGCAGGCACAGGGGTCGGCAGGAATCATGCTGCCGTCGTCAGGCATCATCAGTTCAGGCGCCGCCTTGGCAAAGCAGTCTTCCCATGTCCATACAGTGCCATTCTTGCCATCAGACATGTTGTAATCCCCCCAGTCTATGGCAAAGAGGTGAGTGTTGGTCGAGGGAGTGAGGCAGCCACATAGGCGCAGGCTTGAGGGCTCAGTTTCAAATTCTTCTTCATCTTCGCTCAGACCACACTCCAGGTAATCCCAGCTCCAGCTACCGCAGCATCTCTCTGCCGCGGGAGTCAAGTTGCGTGCTACGCCGCTATAAGCTGAAGATAAACTACTCCAGGTGTAAGAGGCGTAGAGAACACCACCATTGGCCGCACTGGTCAGAGGGTTGCCATCCTGGGAGAGCTCTAACGCTATTCCGGTGTAGTTAAAGTCCTCGGCGTTCAGGTTTGTCCAGGATTCGCTTGATCCGATGACCCAGCGGTAAATGCCGTTATCGCCGTAGCCCACCGCCGCGTAAATGGTGTCGTTCTCATCGAAGTAGGTGTCAAAAGCTACGTGAGCAGCGCCATAAAAGGGGCTCCCCAGCGCTGAGAAGGAACCTCCAGCGTCATCTGAGTAGCTCACCTTGCTGTACCAGCCGCCTACCAGGACGTAGTCGCCCTTGACCAGGATGGTGTGAGCATCGGTGGTCTTGGTGGCTACCGATGGAGTCCAGTTCCAGCCATCATCCGTGGACTTGGCCACGTTGCCATCTGGAGAAAGAACGTAAATGGTCTCGTCGGTATCCAGTGCGAAGTCCATTATGTCGGAGCTGGCAGTTACGCTGTCCCACCACTGGCCACTATTGCCGGAAGACCACATTCTGTTAGATTCTTCACCATGCCGCCACTCCAGGTAAGCGTCGGCCAGCCATATGGTCTTGCCCTCGTCATCGCCGGGTATCAGCCGCAGCAGTCCGTGCCCCGCATTTCCATCTCCAACCAGGTCGCCGCACCAAACCCTCTGCCACACGCCGGCGTAGTCGTCGGCTTCCGTCTGAATACGCCAGACGCTATCGCACGTGGCTCTGCTTTCATCAGGGTTTTCACAGCGGGCTACAGCGTTGATGCTCACAACGTACTTGGTGTTGCAGTCCGGCGATACCATCACGTCGTCCAGCCAGCTGATCCAGGTGTCTATCAGCCCTATCTGGTTCCAGCTCATGCCTTCGTCCAGGCTCACGGAGAAAGCACTCTCATCATTGCCTGTACCGCTGGTAACCGTGTAGGCCTTGTCGCCATCGGGAGTGTAAGAGACGATGGCAAAGCCCTGCCCCGTGGGAGATTTCCTCGCCTTGTTCCAGTCGGGACAGCACGGGTCTATGTTCGTGGTATACCAGACGCCAACACCCGTGCAGCAAGGCATTGGCCTGGTCAACTGTGCGTCAAAGGAAAACATGAAGTCTCCAAAGTTGCTGATGTCTATCGCTGTTGCTGTTACTGAATGGGGTTGGCGCATTTCGCCGACCATGCATTTGGCATCGTCGGACGTTCCACTAACGTCTATGCTCCACAGCAGCGGGTTGCCACCGGGACCAACTGGCACGCTCACCGAGGCCCCTTCAACGATGTAAACGTGGCTCACTGGGCCGATGGGAAGGCCTGTCGTAATCTTGTCGAGGTATTCCATCCAGTCAATTCCGCTCACCGTCATGTAAACGACGCGGGAGGCGGAAGACCCGCCCATGAAGTCATCCGGCAGCGCTATGTCAGAAAGGCCGATCAGTCCGTCAACCTTGAGGGGATAACCGGCAAATCCGGCAACGCCGTTCCACGCCTTCTCTCCGCTGCTCCACTTTAGCATCTGCAGCTGGGTGCTGTTGGCGGGATCTCCGTTACCTGCCCAGTAGGTGCTGCTGATAACCAGGGTCTTATCCGTCTGGAAGTTGGGCGAGAAGGTCAGAGAGTTCACCCATATTGTGTTGTCCTGCCAGCCAGGGTATGCTACAGAATCTGAGGCTTCCTTCCAGGAACTAAATAGCCCGCCCAGCTCCAGGATAAATACCTTGCCCTCATCCAGCTCGTAGTTAGTCGTTCCTATCGCTATGTAGCGCTCGAAGGGGCAGGTCCCCGATACGTCCTTAGATACATCTACGCACCAGGAGAAGTCCCCGGGTACTGCTGATTCCTCCAGACCTGTATTGGAAAAGGAGGTAGCACCATTGTCCGAAATGAGGGCAATGGCTTGAGCCTGAGTTGGATCGGGTACCAGCATAATATTGCCGGCAATTGCCACCAGATCGCCGTCATCCGGCGCCACTGCCACAAAACTTATGTCATAGTTAAGATAGCCGTCAAAGGCTTCCACTGCATCCAGGGCATCGATGACCTTGGATGTCTTGTCGGACCAGGTAGCTCCGCCATCGGTGGACTTCCACAACTTGGGAACTGTAGGCCCATCTGGTTCTCCATTCGAATCGTAATCTTCCGGCGCTGATCCCACGGCGTATATCGTTTCGCCATCGGGCCCGACGGCCATGTCGTAGATGTCTGAGCCGGGAAGGAGCACGTTGTCTGTCTCGCTGGGGGTGCCTACCTTGGTCCAGTTGGTCGTGCCGGCGTCTGCCTGCGATGGCACCATCGCTATGCCGGCAAGTCCAATAACCAGTACCAGCGCGAGCACTATGTACATCGTCCTGGTTGGTAAACTCATCGTTTTGCTCAATTTATTTCTCCTGAACTTATTAATCGAATTTGCTGCTGTTTTTGTTTTTCAGCATCCTATTGCCACACTCTTGCCTCGAGTATCGACCTCACTCAGAAACTTTGAGCTAAACTTCAATGCTTTTGCACAGCTATGCTTCTTTTACCAGCCCGGTTTGCACCGAGCTGCCTGCGTCATCTTCAGCTGCGAAAAGGTGGTAGCCCGGGCAGGGCATCTCTTTTATATTCTCCTCTGGAGATGGCTCTCGCTGCTTAACCGACAGAGCTGTGCGCAACGGAAATGCTCCTTTGGAACTGTTCCATAGGCTACTCCCCTCCTTTCTCAGAGCTATATATACAATAAGTGTAACCTTAAAACATGGCTGGAAATGATGTCAACGTATTTTCAAACTAAAGGTATCTTTTTCTGGTGTTTTCTCTGACTTCATCAGCTTTTCACCCCGCCTGTAGCTGTTTTAGGGGCGTATGACATGGTGTTGTCCTGCTCTTTGCTCTTGCCATACTCATTGTTGTGGTCTTTTCCCTCTGCTCTTTTTCCCGACTCTTTATGATCTGCTTCAGCAAGAAAGCAGCATTGGCATTGAGGCTACCCTTTATTTCCCAGGCGCAGTACGTCTCTATAATGAAAGCCGTGTACAATCGGAGACATTGGCTGTAAAATTATCTTGAGCTTACAGCAAGAGCAGAAATGTGACAGAATACTGGCATAGAAAAACACAATACGTCTTTGTACTCTGCTTGCTTTTGGCTGTAATGCTTGTAATATCAGCGTGCACAGATGCGATGGAGGATTCTTCTATGGATAATGGTGCTCGCGGGATGGTGGAGAAGGCTATCTTTGCTGGAGGATGCTTCTGGTGTATGGAGCCTCCCTTCGAGGAGCTGGACGGCGTAGATCAGGTGCTGGCAGGTTATGCTGGTGGCGATACCGAAAATCCGACTTATGAAGAAGTTTCATCCGGAAGGACCGGTCATTATGAAGCTGTTCAAATTGTATACGATCCGGAAATCATAAGCTATGAAGAGTTGCTCGATGTCTACTGGAGGCAAATCGACCCTACTGATGGAGGCGGGCAATTTGCAGACAGGGGGCCACAATACAGGACTGCGATATTCTATTATGATCAGAAGCAAAAGGAGTTGGCAGAAGAATCCATGCTGCGTTTGGAGCAGTCGGGCAAATACGATAAACCCATTGTAACACAAATTCTGCCCTATAAGAATTTCTACGTGGCTGAGGATTATCACCAGGACTTTTATGAGACCAATCCGGATAGATATGGAACTTACAAGTACTATTCGGGTAGAGAGAGTTTTCTAAAGGAGAAGTGGCCGGATGAAGAGAAGAGCTACGAGAACTATGAGAAACCATCGGATAGTGAGTTGAAGAAGATCCTCAGCCCTTTGCAGTATGAGGTGACGCAGAAAAACGGCACTGAGCCTCCTTTTAACAATGAATACTGGAATAACAAGGAGGAAGGCATCTACGTTGATATCGTCTCCGGTGAGCCGCTTTTTGCTTCTACGGATAAATTCCAGTCTGGTACGGGCTGGCCCAGCTTCACGAGGCCACTGGAACCAGGCAACGTAGTGGAAAGAAAAGATATGAGCTATGGCATGAAAAGGACCGAGGTTAGGAGCAAGCATGCGAATTCACATCTTGGTCATGTGTTTGACGACGGTCCCTTGCCAACGGGCAAGCGATACTGTATCAACTCAGCTGCTCTCCGCTTCATTCCAGCGGAGAAACTGGTAGCAGAGGGCTATAGAAAGTACGAATACCTTTTTTGATA
>CAZVCX010000025.1:0-7153 GCA_964626375.1 uncultured Dehalococcoidales bacterium
CGAAAAGCTTGTTATAACCTAAACTAGAACCAATGTAACTATACCACAAAAAGAAGAAATACTACAAATGCCTGTTGAACACTATAGTACCTTGGACTACTCGAAGAATAGAACAGCTAGAGCACCGAAACAAATGATGTCAAAAAGTTCCACCTATCGATATCCCAAATCCAGTTTAGTTTCATTTTTTCAACTCCAATCACCGAGAGACGGTATCCATTTACTCTTTACGATTGAAAAAAGTCATTTTAGATAGTAGAATTGCAGCAAAGCTCTTGTTGGTGGAGTGGATGACAGCGATTCGAGTGAGCCAATGAGGAAGCCTTCCCTGGTGATATTATTAGTGAAGTCAGCCCCGGCCTATTTACCTTTGGAGATATCATGACGATCTTTGAGTCGGTGCCTTTTGCTAGAATATCGCTTTTCCCGCCGGAGCACTTTAGCGCATTGGCCAACACTAACATCAGCCGTTACAGGCAGTTTCGCAAGAGACTTCGGCAGATGGGGAAGGAAGAACCGGAGCAGGTACTCCACGCAGAAGAATACTTTCAGTTTCTGGAAATGGCCGAATGAAAATTATGGGAGATATGAATATGAATACTACCTTAACGCAAATACCACCATACATTACACGGTGGTTTGAACAGGTACAGCCGCTGGCCATAGAAGAAGCAGTGCCCGATCCTTCCCGGGCCGGAGTGTTCTCATCAGACGTGATATCGGGCTTCTTGACCACAGGTAACCTCGCATCGGAGCGCGTGGGAAAATTAGCACGGCCGGTAGTGGCGCTATTCCAAAAAGCCTATGATCACGGCATCCGCAATTTCGTTCTGTTACAGGATGCCCACCATCCTCGGGCAACTGAGTTCGAGGCCTTCCCACCTCATGCCATTCAGGGGAGTGAGGAATCAGAGACTATTCCAGAATTACGCTCTCTACCCTTTTCGAACCTTTTCACCATTATCCAGAAGAACTCACTGCATCCATCACTCGGAAGCGGTTTTGATACCTGGATTGACGAGCACGGGCACGTGAATACGGCCATCGTCGTAGGGGACTGCACTGACCTGTGCATCTACCAGCTGGCGATGTACCTGCGCCTGCGCGCCAACGCCCGAAACGAGCGAGATTACCATGTAATCATTCCAGTTAATGCTGTGGACACATTCGATATTCCAGAAGAAGTAGCCAAGCGCTCCGGCGCTATGGCCCACCCCGGGAATTTCTTTCATCAAGTGTTTCTTTATCACATGGCTATCAACAGGATAAGGATTGTCCGGGAGCTTACCTGATATGGAAAAGGAGATGCTAAAAGACTGTTTTCGCGTTGCCATACCTGGAGTGGCAAGAGGAGATGCACTAGGAGCCCCTTTTGAAGAAATGCGAACGGTAAATCGCTCCGCTCTGTAGCGCCTGGAGGCAGAACCGGGCCCGTTACGCTATACTGATAACACTCATATGAAACTCGAAATGGCTGAATCGCTCCTGGAGCGGCGAGGATTCGATGGAAAGCACATGGCGATGACCTTTGTCAGGCAGTCTGCATTGATCGCCTTGGAGACAGACTCTCACAAGGAGGAACGCAACCTATGATGATGCAATTTGAAGAAGATGTGGCATTGCTGACCGATCTCTACGAGCTTACCATGGCCCAGGGCTATCTCCATGAAGGTCATATTGAGCCAGCCACATTTAGCCTGTTTATCCGTAAATATCCACCCAACCGTGGATTCTTCGTATCCTGCGGGCTGGAGGACGTGCTGCGCTACCTGGAATCTTTTCGCTTCACACCAAAGGCATTAGACCAGCTCCATCGCACCGGAATATTCTCGGATGACTTCCTGGATTATCTGAAAGAACTACGCTTTAGCGGAGAAGTACGGGCTATCCCGGAGGGACGGCTCTTCTTTGTGGATGAGCCAGTACTGGAAGTAACGGCTCCCATAATCGAAGCCCAACTTGTGGAAACATTCATTATCAACCAGGTAAATCTGCAGACCTTGATAGCCAGCAAGGCCGCCCGTTGCGTTCATGCAGCGCGCGGGCGCAGTGTTGTTGATTTTTCCCTGCGGCGCACTCAGGGAACAGATGCCGGAATGAAGGTGGCCAGAGCAAGCTACATTGCTGGCTTCAGCGCCACCAGCAACGTCCTGGCGGGGGTGACCTATGATATTCCACTATCGGGCACAATGGCCCATTCTTTCGTCAGCAGCTATGAACGTGAAATCGATGCCTTCCGCGCCTTCACTCGTAACTTCCCGGAGCGCTCGATTCTGCTTATTGAGACATACGATGCCATCACCGGCGCGCATAAAGCAGTCGAGGTAGCCAGAGAGATGACTACCAGAAACCAGCATCTACAGGGAGTGCGAATCGACTCCGGCGACCTGCTAACCCTGGGGCAGGAGGTACGCCACATCCTGGATGAGGCCGGCTTCTCCGACGTTAAAATCATAGGTAGCGGCGGATTGGACGAGTTCGATCTCGACGAGCTATCGCAGGAAAATGCCCCCTACGATGCTTATGGCGTCGGTACCAAGATGGGCGTCTCAAGAGATGCACCCTGGACCGACATGGCTTACAAGCTAGTCCGTTACGGTGAACGCCCGATAATGAAGCTAAGCTCCAACAAAGTCTCCCTTCCCGATGCCAAACAGGTTTTCCGCTTTAACGAGGCCGGCCATCTGCACCACGATGTTATTGCCCTCCGTAATGAGCATATGGATGGTACTCAGCCGCTGCTAAAAGAGGTGATGGCAAGTGGTCACATTACGGCTCCACTACCTCCCCTGGGAGAAATTCGAGAGCAATTTCGAGACGAGTTCAGCCATCTCAACGAAAAGTACAAGGAGTTACGGAATCCGGACATCTACCCTGTGAACCTCAGCCCTAGCCTGCAAGCCCTGAAGGAAAGCCTCGAGCAAGAGCTGGAGGCTGTAGAGGTAGAGGCGGGGCCTGCTCAGTACCTCGCAAGAGACCTGGGAGAGAGCTAGCTAAAATATGTTTAATATACCAATCTGGATTAAGATCCCTGCACCAACCTTGCCCCCAGGATACTTCATAATTGCTGGCTGATAATAATAGCCCCGATATTATCACCCATAAAAGTCAACCGTGTGCTGAAATTCATGTGAAAAGGATAGCGCCCCACTTATCCTTAAAGTCCGGGTTTCGGTATTGATTGCTCTCGGATTAACGTACAAAACATTGCGATAATTGGAATAAGGGTTGTCAACCATAAAGAGGGAGCTGGTCCTTGTTTGTCATTGAAAGCTACCCAAGCTCAATAAGTTTGCCTCTTGATGAGGAAAGTAGCGTTTATTATCATATCCCCTATGGATTCCACCAGATAAGAGCCGACCGCATGCCATCAGGCCACGCATAGCGTTTTTTTACCAGCTTCAGGCGTCTTGTCAGTACATCTCGAATAAGTGCGTCATGTTTAGCTGATGACTGGAGATTAAGATGACGCTTGGCCCTAGCAAAAGCTCCCTCAAAGTTATCATCGGCCCAATTATAAATGTTATCCTCCACCAATATGTTGGCATAAATGCCGGCCGAATAAAGAGCATTATAAGCTATGATGGCATTAGGGCTATCATGAGGTTGTCCGTTAATAATAGACGATAATTCAGCAATTATTCCATCGGATGGAGGTAAACGCATGGCCAGGCAACAAGTTTTGATGGTACAGCACTCCATCTTACGAATGAAGGCAAGCAGGTCCGGGCTAGCATACGTTGCGTGAGCACACACTGCAATATCGTGTGGTTTAATATCCGCCTCTTCCCAAGAAGATCGTACTACCTGTACATTGTCTACTTTCGCATCAGCAATACTTTGATATAGTTTATCCAGCATTGCGCTTGCCGGTTCAACAGCTGTAACGGTTTTGGCTATCTTGGCCAATGGAATGGTCCATCGTCCACTACCTGCACCTACGTCAAGAACAGTAGTCTCGCTACCAATTTTCTCCAGAACGAAATCCAGAAGTTGATCGGGCCTCTCATGAGTTTTACCCCCATGAGCAGTATACCTCTTTGCCAGTTCGCTATCTGGGATAAGGCTCCCGGCCAGTGTTAGTTCACGCCATAATTCAAACCAGTTCGTCTCCATTCGCACTCTCCATGGCAGAATCTTTTCTCCTTAGGCTTTATCCATTTTGTTTATCGCCCTTTTAATTAAAAGAAAAGTCAGTTTTAACACCATTATCTGTAAAGCGCAATGACTTGACTTTACACTACTATACCTATATAGTTTAAGGCGATTTTACTTCCGGTGGAGAATTATGGCCCAGCCAAAATTTAAACAGCTAGAGCGAGCTTACGGATTTGACGAAGTATCGCTTGTCACCGGAGATACAACCATCAACCCCAACCAGGTAGATATAAACTTTACTCTGGGTGACCTTACTTTCCCCGTGCCTATTCTGGCCGCAGCCATGGACGCCATCGTCGACCCTACATTTGCCATCAAATTCAGTAACCTCGGAGGGCTGGCAGTACTAAACCTCGAGGGAGTACAGACGCGCTACGATAAACCAGATGAAATTCTGGATCGCATCGCACAGACTCCAGAAATGGAGGTTACTGCTTTGCTGCAAACTATCTACTCTGAACCAATCAAGGAAAATCTCGTTGGCAGATGCGTCGAGATGATAAAGAAAGCTGGCGCCGTTTGCGCTGCATCGGTAACTCCAGCAAACGCCAAACGGCTATCCCCCATTGCCAAGGACGCGGGAATTGATGTGCTCATTGTGCAGTCAACCGTTACTACAGCCAGGCACATATCCAAAAGTTATCGTGGTCTCGTTTTGCCCGAGTTATGTCAGACGATGTCCCTGCCGGTCATAATAGGCAATTGCTGTAGCTACAGTGCAGCTCTTGAGCTATTGAGAACGGGTGTCGATGGGATCCTGGTAGGGGTAGGACCAGGTGCCGCCTGTACCACACGTGAAGTCACCGGTGTAGGTGTTCCACAAGTCACCGCTACCATTGAATGTGCCGCAGCAAGAGATTCCTATTTCAAAGAAACAGGCAAATCTACAGCGGTAATAACCGATGGAGGTATTCGCACTGGTGGAGATCTCTGTAAATCTTTCGCTGCCGGAGCTGATGCCATCATGATAGGTTCTCCCCTGGCGCAGTCATATGAAGCACCGGGCAATGGTTATCACTGGGGTATGTCTCACTCACACCCAGCTTTACCCAGAGGAACGAGGATAAAAGTCGGCCGCACAGCTCCCGTAGAGCAAATTCTGTTCGGCCCAACATCCGTAACCAATGGAACTCAGAATCTCATAGGAGCCTTGCGAACCAGCATGGGTGTATGTGGCGCCCGCAATATCAAAGAAATGCACAAGGTACGGATGATCATAGCGCCTTCCATAAAAACGGAGGGGAAATACTTCCAGATGACTCAGCTCGTGCCCTGATTTGCTCTTCACCTTACAGGGGAAAGTAGCTCTCTTTAAGTATCTTCCTCCTCTTCATCGGCTACATTGCCCACGTAATATGGCAAAGCAATGCCAGTGCTGGTCCGGCTGCGCTTGACTTCCCGTGATGACTCATCCATAACCCTTCTGAAGTCAGCAAGCACCTCATCTGATGCCGTCGCAGGAACAACTATCCCGCTCACTCCAATCAAACACAGGCTACGAAATACCTCGCGATCACATAAGGAAGGCAGTATTAACATAAGTGGCTTGTCCAGTACCTCTCTGAAATACTGGCAACAAAGCAAAGTCTCCACGGTAAAGGAGGCTCCGTTAGCGCAGTTGAGAAACACGCCATCCACTTCGAGATCGTTAATGGCCTGAACATATCTCTCTGGCAGAGAATCATCTACCATCAAGAACCTGCCCGCTTCCTTCCTATGCAATATCGCAAGCGGCATATGAGTAGACAAGACTGAAAAATCATAGCCAGAATCTGCAATTTCTCTTGCCTCACTCTCACCGATATCTTTCAATAACACGCCCAGCGGAACCTTTACGCCTTTGTACTGCGCCCTAATCTTACTATAAGCAACGTCGCTACTCATTACCAACCCGGCATCCACATCGCTACTGGACAGGGCAGCAGCCGCTGCTTCATCGGGCAGAGAGAACCCCACTATAAGCAATGCCGGTCTCCCACCTGGCACCTCAATGGAAGTATGAAATCCCATGGGCAAAACAGGGCTCTTTGAAAGATTCTTCAGCTTGTCCTTAAATTCACTCATATACACTCTTCCTTACAAGGTTATAACCAGCTTCTCAGCTAGTTTCTCCCTGAGATATCTTAAGTTAATTACGTCCTCTCCATTATATTGCAATAACAATGACAGAGCCTCTTTTTCTCCAAAACAATGATATCTATCCCACAATCTTATCGCACCCAACCCACCGACATCCTGCAACTGCCTCGGAATTCCCAGCTGCCTCTCTACCGATTTAAGCCCCCCGTACAGATTAACTGCCCAGCAATCATACATTAAATCATGATGACAAAACGCTTCCTCCAGGTTCACCCCCAGGTGCGCGAGAACAAAGGGGAAATCGAATCTGCCTCCATTGTAAGTGTAAATTGAACCCACTCCCTGGAGAGATCGCATAAGATTATCCCCCGTCACTTCATCTCCCACCAGCTGAATAAGCTCACTGTGCCTGCCATTGCACAGGTAAATACCAGCTACCGTAATGTAGCTGTCACTTATAGAAAGACCAGTGGTTTCAATATCGAAATAAGCATCAATCTGCTCCTTCAATTGCACATTTCTCCAAGCCATTCCCCTGTACCCTGTAGCCGAAAAGAAGATCGGTTGCCAGCCCCCAGGAAAAACATATTTAGAGAGCCAGCGATAGGATTCGAACCTATGACCGGCGGTTTACGAAACTGGCATGATTGCGTTTCCAAAGCTAAATGCACGTTTTGCATGCGCCCATTTTATGCGCAAATGCCTATTATGTCCAATTACACTTTAGACAATTTAGTAGCAAATTAGTAGCAAACCGTAGCTTTATTTAAAGCGCGAATGGATATGATGACTTAACCTGATAATATCGTCATGCTCACCGATGATCATTATGGATCACCTTTACTCTCCACAACAGCTATTTCTCCCTCGGTCAGGTTATAAAGCCTGTAGACTATCTGGTCAATCAGCTTGTCAG
>CAZVCX010000026.1:0-4827 GCA_964626375.1 uncultured Dehalococcoidales bacterium
CTACTATCAAATGAGAGATGGAATATGCCGAGGTAGCGGTTAACTCTCCAGCATCGCGTTCTACATATTGTTACGCCGTTCCATCCCCCCTGGTCATCGAGCCAGGGCAGGCAGTTTGGGTTCCCTTCGGGTCCAGAAATATTCAGGGTATCGTTGTCAAAATTACCGAGCAACCCGCAGTCGAAACAGTTAAAGATCTGTGTGGAATCATTAGCCCGTCACCATTGCTTAAACCCGCACAGATCAAGCTTGCTCTATGGATGAGCAAGCGTTACCTTTCTCCGCTCTTTGAATGCATGGCTTTGATGTTACCTCCCAACTTCCAACGCAGCTTCACTACTGCTTTTCAAATAGTCCGAACACAACCAGACTATGCTCCAACCTCCCAGGAAGAAAAGGATACCATTGCTTTTATAAAAGGGAGAGACAAGGTGAGTCTAAGTGCATTAGAGCAAAAATTCGGCAAACGAAGAGCCAGACACCTTGTCGTTTCTCTCCTGCAAAATGGCCGAATAACGAAAACCCAACAGCTAAAGCCACCCAGAGCAAAACCAAAATCATGCATTTACCTCAAACTCAAGAGAGAAAAGAGTGAGGTTAATAATGAGATTGACAGACTAAACAAATGCAAGGCCTTCAAACAAGCTGAGCTACTGAATTTATTGAAGCAAGACGACAATATCTCCATTAGAGAAGCTCAAAAACGCAGCAATTGTTCCACAAAATCGATTCAGTCACTGGAACAACGCGGGCTGATATCTATGGAAAGCATCAACGTAAGGAGAGATCCTTTATCACACTTAACCATAAACCATACTCTCTCACCATCACTAACACCTTCACAGAAAATTGCCTGTAAAGCCATTGAAGATAAACTTAAAAAAGATAGCAACGACCAAACTCCCATTTTCCTCCTCTTCGGCGTTACTGGAAGCGGTAAAACCGAAGTCTATCTACAAGCTCTAAATAAGATCGTGTCTCTGGGCAAGCAGGGTCTCTATCTCATCCCTGAAATTGCCTTAACCGCCCAGATCGCAGAGCGTTTCGCCAGCTATTTCCCTGGACGCATAGCGGTACTGCACAGTAAACTCTCCGCGGGAGAACAACTTGATGAATGGCAAAGAATACATGGAGGAGAATGCGACATCATCATTGGCCCCAGAAGCGCTCTATTTTCACCCCTGCCCAATTTAGGACTCATCATTATAGACGAAGAGCACGAATGGGCCTACAAACAGGAAGACAAGGCTCCTCGTTATCACTCCCGCGATGTTGCTATTAAACTAGCAGAACTTCATGGTGCCACTGTAATTATGGGGAGTGCTACACCGGATATCGATAGCTATTATCAAGCACAACTCGGTAAATATCATCTACTTACCCTGAAAGAGCGAATTACTCCTTGTGGTTACTCCCCCTTGCCTCAGGTAAGTATCGTTGATTTAAGAGAAGAACTGAAAAGAGACAATACCAGCTTACTGAGCGAGCCCCTTACCTGTGCTATCAAGGACGCCCTGAAGAAAGAGGAACAGACAATCCTGTTCCTCAACCGCCGCGGATCTGCCACCTTCGTTCAGTGTTCCCACTGTCACTTCATCTTTCGCTGCCCTCGTTGCTCCATAGCTCTTACATACCACAAAGCAAAGGAAAGCCTGGTCTGTCATCACTGCAACTACTCCATCCCAGTTCCTTCAACCTGCCCTCAATGCTCCAGCGCCGACCTCAAATTTCTTGGCGTAGGAACACAGAAAGTAGAGGAAGAGGTAAAACATACTTTCCCGGAAGCGAGAATACTTCGCTGGGACAAAGATACAGTTAGCCGTAGATTCGCTCATGAAGAGTTGCTACAGGACTTCCGCGAGCACAAAGCAGACATACTGATAGGTACACAGATGGTTGCCAAAGGGCTGGACCTGCCACAAGTAACGGTCGCAGGAATAATCATGGCGGACACAGGACTTAATTTCCCCGATTTTCGCTCGGGAGAACGCACCTTTCAACTGTTATGTCAAGTATCGGGCCGAGCAGGCCGTGGACCACGAAAAGGAAAGGCCTTTATCCAGACATACGCTCTGGAAAATTATGTTATTCGGTTTGCCGCCAATCACGACTACCTCGGATTCTACCGGCAAGAGATCAGCTACCGCAGGCAGTACAACTATCCTCCGTTTAGCCATCTCGTTCGCCTCGTATACGCTCATTCTAGCAACGAGCGTTGCCAGATAGCAACAAAAAAAATGAGCCAACTGATCCGAAAAGAGAAAGAAAGACAAGGTATGCATGACTTGAGCCTGATTGGCCCTATGCCCTCATTCAACACCAAGATACGAGGCAAGTACCGCTGGCAACTCATGCTGCGCGGGGACAACCCAGCGCAGGCACTGGAATACTTAACCTTGCCGCAAGGATGGACTGTAGATGTCGATCCCGTAAGCCTATTATAAATACATTTGCTAATATAATTGCAAATCTCTATACTTTACACCCTATGTCAAGAGGGCAAGATTACTATCAAGTGCTGGGAGTGCTTCGCGACGCCAGCGAAGATGAGATCAAGAAGTCTTTTCGTAAACTGGCTTTTCAGTATCATCCTGATCGCAACAAAGATCCAGAAGCTGAAGCCAAATTTAAGGAAATAAATGAGGCTTATCAGGTCCTCTCGGTTTCGGAGAAGCGGAGTAGTTACGATCGCTATGGTAGAGTAATAAGAGATGATGAAATTCCGGACTTCAATTTTGGTGGACTAGGAAACATTTTTGAATCTTTCTTTGGAGGTTTTGCTGATATTCCATTTGGCCAAACTGCCCAACACATTCCCCAGAAAGGTAATGACCGGCACGGACATCTCACACTTTCATTTGAAGAAGCTGCTTTCGGTTGCAAGAAAGAGGTGGAAATACAACGGATCGAAATATGTCCCACTTGCAAAGGCAATGGCAGCCAACCAGGAACTAACCCGCAAAATTGCCCAGAGTGTCACGGCAGTGGGCAGGTAAAAAAAATAAAGCAAAGCATATTTGGTCGCTTCATCCACACCACTACCTGCCCTCGCTGTCACGGCTATGGGACCATAATAACTAACCCCTGCCCCGAGTGCCATGGAAGTGGAACGGTGAAAGTTAAACGTAAATTAACAGTCAACATTCCCGCTGGAATAGATCAAAACCACGAGATCTTTTTACGCAATGAGGGCGATGCAGGAGCAAATGGAGGGCCGCCCGGCGATTGTTATTTCACACTGGCGATCAAGCCGCACCAGCTATTCCGTAGAGGACAGGACTCTATCACCTGTGAAATACCTATCAATCTTACACAAGCAGTTTTAGGGGATACAATAAATATTCCTTCTCTAGAAGGCCAGCTCAGCCTGAAGATATCTCCAGGTTCTCAAAGCGGAGAAGTTATCCGCATCAAAGGCGAAGGGATTCCGCATGTCAATGGCAAAGGAAGAGGAGATCTTTTTGTCCATATTAGAATAGATACGCCCCAACATCTGGATAAAAAACAACGCCACCTTTTCGAAGAACTGGCTCAAATATTACCCAAGCCCCAAATACCACAAGGCTAGCCCGCTTCCCCTTCCCGAATATCTCCCAATCCTTTATTCGGATTCCCTTTGTCCCGGCGAACAGAAAAATAAGGAGTTTCAGAAAAGATAGACTTGCTCCTAGCGAAAGGCCGTCGGCATTGTTGCAGAACCTGTAATTACAGTCTTAATCTCGCCAACTGGTAAACCGCGAAACAAAATATCATAGATGACATCTGCAATTGGCAATTTCACCTGGAGCCTCTGAGTTAAGCGGTGAAGTGCCTCTGACGTATAAATACCTTCAACAATTTGTGCCATGGAATTCTTTACCTCAGACAGTGAATGCCCTCTACCTAGTTCGTAGCCAAAATAATGATTGCGGCTGAGGTTTCCAGCACAGGTTGTTATCAGATCTCCCAACCCAGCCAAACCATAAAAAGTATAAACATCAGATCCTAAAGACACTCCCAGCGAGACGATTTCATTCCACGCATAGGTAATAAAGGCGGATTTAGCGTTATCTCCCAATCTCAATCCATCTATCATCCCTGCGCCCAGAGCAACAATGTTCTTCAGCGCACCACACAGTTCCGTCCCCACAACGTCCTTACTCGTAAAAAGACGGAAGCTGGGACATTCCATTATCTCGCGAACCCTCTCAGCAGCCGCTATATCCCGGGAGGCAATCAACGAGGCAGCAGGCAACCCCTGAGCAATTTCTTTAGCTAAATTGGGGCCAGAGAGAACGCAAATCCACTTGCTTAATTCAGGAGAGATCTCTTCTGCTATTACCTGCGACATCCTTTTCCCCGTATCAACTTCTAGCCCCTTGGCAACACTTAGCAGCAGCATCGTTTCGTCAAGATAATCTCTGACAAATACAACATTCTGTCTCATCTTCTGAGAGGGTACTGCCCATATCAACAGGTCTGCTGAATCTACTGCCTCTTCCAGGTTACTGGTAGATAAGTAGCTAATGCTACTGTTGTTCAATGTTTCTGCCTCAGCATCGCTCCGAACCCAGACTCTCACTTCCACACCCTTACCGCACAGCATAACAGCTAGGGAGTTTCCCCACGTAGTATTACCTATAATTGTAACCCTTGCCATTGCTATAAGATCTGGCGCTCAGTCCCCTGTCTCAACCTCTTAACATTATCCCAGTGACGCACGATGACAATTACCGCACCAACCAGACCATAGAAAAGATATAGCGACGGAAAACCATAAACGACACTCAGGGGAATCATGAGACAACAGGTAGCTAAAATCCCGAGAATAGATCCCAATGACATGCG
>CAZVCX010000027.1:0-4674 GCA_964626375.1 uncultured Dehalococcoidales bacterium
ATAAAATCTTCGTCAGTTCATAACTTGTTGTTCTTTCATGTTTGATTCCGTAATCTAAAACGACTTCAGCAGAGGCCCGGATATAACGTTTGGCACGAAATCTATAAAGCAGCGTGAATCCATGTAAATACAAAATGTTGTGTTCGCTACAATGATATTCAACGCCATGCAACAACCAATTCGCCTTTTATACCTTTATGATATCCAAGGGTTTCCAGTCTATTCTCAGGTCTAGATCATGGCAAGGTAGGTCAGGTTTCAAAAGGTATGATTTATATGGGATATCACTCTCTTATGTTGCTAGTTTAGTTATGTTTTGTTATTTACTTCCCATCTGATTCCATTTACTTCCAAAAGGATTGAAAATAATCCTTTTACTTCCTTCATTTGCTGCCTCAAGGACCGTTATGCACGCTCTGCGCGAGCGTTATTTATTTTCTTGATTTATGGGCATCAGGTAGTATTCTATTTTTATAGGAGATTTCATAGGTATTCAATAACACTTAAGCAAGGGTACTATGATTTCACTTGAACCCCATTTCTCGCTCAGAAAGGTGGGGGTTTTTATTAGGAAGGAGGATACTATCATGAACAAATCAAGTCATGGACTTATGAGTGTCTTACCTTACCTTTGCCTGGTTAGTATGATTGCCCTGGGATCAATGGCCATGGTTGGTTGCGGTGGAGACGGAGGAGAAGGCGCTGTTTCCATCGCAGGTCCTAGCGGTCTCACCGCGGTCTTAAATGCATCCTCAGAAATAGTTTTGGCCTGGCAGGATAACTCGACCAATGAAGATGGATTCCAAATTGAGAAAAGCACAGACGGGACGACCTTTTCTGTTCTGGCAGATATTTCAGCCGACACAACGACCTACTCAGACGAAGAGCTAAGCGGCGGAACAATATACTGGTATAGGGTTTGTGCCTCCGCAGGAAGCTTTTTTTCTGATTACTCAAACACCGCTATATCAGCAACTCCCTGGGCAAAAACCTACGGAGAGGTAGACAGCGAACGAGCCCAGTCGATCTGGCACACCAGTGACCGAGGATACATAACAACAGGAGGTTCAACATCGTTTGGAGGCCTTTGGGCGGTGAAGCTCCATCCTGACGGTACGGTTGATTGGGAGAAAACCTATAGTGAATCAGGAAGCTGGGGTGAACGGATTATCCAGCAGACCAGCGACGGCGGCTATATTGTTGCGGGAGGAATATCATCAACGATTACAGGAATCGATGCCCGGATACTGAAGCTGAACTCGGACGGGTCAATCGAGTGGCAGAAGAGCTACGGCGGGCCGAGCGATGATGATGATATTCTCTTGTCTATCCAGCAGACCAGCGACGGCGGCTACATAGCTGCCGGATACACCGGGGAAACTCTTACTTTTCCTTTTATCCAGATGATCTACGATATGTGGGCCTTGAAACTTGATTCAAGCGGAACGATCGATTGGCAGTATAAATACCATCTAAACGATGAGGATTACGCGCATTCTATCCAGCAGACCAGCGACGGCGGCTACATAATGGCTGGTGAAACCAGGGGTGTCGGAGGCTCCGACGTCCTGGTGGTGAAGCTCAACCCGGACGGGGCAATCGAGTGGCAGAAATCATACGGCGGGTCAGCCGATGAGATTGCACAGTCCATAGTCCAGACGAGCAGCGGATATATCTTTGCGGGAGGCACACGTTCTTTTGGCGTTTCAGGCTCTGATATCTGGATCGTTAATATCGATACCGCGGGAGCTATTGAGTGGGAAAAGACATACGGAAGCGCCGATGACGAATGGGCACAATCCGTTTGTGCTTCAACAGAGGGCGGCTTCGCGGTAGCGGGCTACACCAAATCCTTCGGAGAAGGCAAGGGAGATATCTGGATTTTGAAGCTCAATTCAGATGGATCCGTTTCCTGGCAGAAGGCATATGGCGGAACAGAGCCTGACTATTCCTACTGCATCCGCCAGACAACCGACCAAGGCTATGCGGTAGCCGGCACTTCCTACACATTTGGTGCGGGTCTCAGCGACTTCTGGCTTCTGAAATTGGCATCTGACGGCTCAATAGAATTTTCACCTGCAAGCGGCGCAGTAGTGATGGAAACAGTGGCTACTGGGACTGATACTAGCGCGACCGTTTCAGCGACAAACATAACTCCTGCTCTCACCACCGTGACGGCCTCAGATACCTCAGAGACGCCTTCCGATACCAGTGCAGTTATTGACCAACAGGCTCCCTAAAGAAAGATATGGCAGTTTGGTTATTGAAGATGTAAATAGAGATTTGTAATTGTGAGGAAGCCCTTTACTAATTACACTCCTTATAGCAACTTTCCGGTGTAATGTTGCCGAACCCACAGGATATCCTCCCCTCAAAACCCTGTGATATGTCTGCCTGAGCGTAATTGCTTGCTAGAGCTTACCATCTGAACTATTTGGGTGTGGATGCGGCCAGTGCATGCTCAAATAAATCCTTGATGTTTTATACTTGATTCCGTAGTCTTACATAAAATCAGACGATATACTATATGTTGGGTAAACAAAAAACTGGCGGGAATGAGACATGGGCAAGCCCCGGACCAGAAACGAACGGATAGATTTCCTGACTAAAAGAGCCATCAGGTTCTTCGATTGCTACGGCGAGGAATTGGAATCGATAAGCCAAGTTCTCAAAATCAGGCTCGATCGACTGGCAGCGGCTTACACCGTAGAAAACGAGCTCCCTCGTGAAGCTGTTGGCGTGCACTCCAGGGTCAAGCCATTGACGAGTTTTCTCAGGAAACTGGAGAAGACCAACTGGCCCCTGTTTCGGCATCCGACCGAAGTTGTCACGGACCTTATTGGCGCCAGGGTGATTTGCTGGTTTGTTGATGATTGTTACGGAATGCTCAACTACATCGAGGCTACCAAGCAGTTCCGCGTCAAGCCGCGGTCTGTAAAAAACTACATCGAAGATCCGAAGCGCACCGGATACAGGGCGATACACCTTCTGGCAGATGTCTCGTATGACAGGGTGAAGACCTACAGAAAGCAACGCACTGTCGTCGAGGATGTAATGATCTGCGAAATCCAGATTCGAACGAAACTTCAAGACGCCTGGGCGGAATTCACGCACGATCTGCACTGCAAAGTTTCGGCTGAGTTTCAAGCAGACTATGATACGGCAATTGCTGCCATTGCCAACAGGCTGGCCGCTGAAGACACGTCGGCCTTGGCTGTGCGAGACATACTGCAAAGGCAGGCAGAGAAGAAAGAATTAGATGACTTCAGAAAGGATTAGCAACGCATGAGTCAGGGCAACAATTCGATGCATCCGACCGCAAGGACCGGCGGGTGATCCCGTGCGTTGCGTATTCAGATATCGACAACTGTCCGGTAATCCAAAAAACCTGTGATCACTGCTATAAGCCGTTCTCTTTTCAGCCTTGAGACCTGTGATCTCCATCTGAAACCAGCAAATATCAGCTTCCTCAAAACCCTGTGATATGTCTGCCGATTCTTTTCCGATTAGATTTCCTCCGTAAGCTTTACCCACGACACCCTGTTTCATCCCTCCCGTGATGGAATGTGTTTTCTCTGGTGATTATCCGCCTTTCAGGTGGGGAATGAGCGAGCCACAGATTTGGATATCAACGAATGATGATTCTAAACCTTCAGCACATAGCACTTTGCTGTCTTGCCAGAGGCGCATATTTAGCCCACAATCGCTCATCTCCCACACCCTATAGAAAAGGGTAGGGGGCACCCCATTTTTATGATTCTCCTTGACTTATGATCCTTGGATGCGTATTCTAACCATGCGTTTCAGAATATATCCGATAACCCTTAGTCGATAGTAATCAATCACTCCACCTAAAAGCTAATCCTTTACGCTCCCTGGCAGCAGCTGATCTGAGTTGTCAGGATAGAATAGACAAAGACATGGAAGACAGTAAGTACCCAATTGTCGACCGATCTGAATTCAAACCCAATTTCGTCCTGAGAGACCGTGATGATCAAATCGACATAAGCTTCGCTGATGGTATATTTAGCGATGGGAGACCGTTCCGGGTTGAATTCTGGGCAGCCAACCAAGTGAGCTACCTTACCTATTACTTTTCATCTGCCGACATTAGCAATTTTACTGCAAGCGATTTGAAGCAATACCTTACATCAGAGCATGTCATTGCATTCGATGATGAAAAATTTCACGCTTGCGGCTTCACTGGAATCAATGTGGATGCATGGAAAACAGTGGATTCCTCTGGTAATGAACTATGGGCAGCCACAGTTATTGTCGGGGACGAGGACGGAACATACATCCATGATTCTGTTCGCACGAAACGATACCGCAACGAGGTATCCTAGCCAGATCGTTTAAAGAGCCGGCACCTGGTTAGCTTCTTTAGCCTGATAGGGAAATAAGCCAAAGCATATGGGCACAGAGATCGAACGAAAGTTTCTGGTTAAAAAAGACGTGTGGCTGCCTAAAAACAAAGGAGACCTCTACCGGCAGGGATATCTCTCTTCAGCAAAAGAGAGGATTGTGCGATTGCGGGTAGCTGGTGATAAGGGTTTTCTTACAGTCAAGGGGCTGACTGAAGGTTTCTCACGGCTTGAATTCGAATATGAGATTCCCAAAGAGGATGCTGATCAAATGTTGGATAGGTTATGCGAACGTCCCCTCATTGAAAAA
>CAZVCX010000028.1:0-3545 GCA_964626375.1 uncultured Dehalococcoidales bacterium
TGAGGCTATCAACGTGGAAGTTCAACAAAGCAACCCTGATTCGCTCCTGTGGTGGACAAAACATCTCATTAACCTGAGGAAACGATTCAAAGCCATGAGTAGGGGAAGCATTGAGTTCCTCTATCCGCAAAACCGCAAAGTGCTGGCTTTTATCCGACAATACCAGGATGAGACCGTCCTGGTAGTAGCTAATCTGTCGCGCCTTGCACAGCATGCCAGCCTTGATCTATCTGCATTCGGAGGGAGGACGCCCGTTGAAGTCTTCGGACAGGCAGAGTTTCCTCCCATTGGGGAAGCAGCCTATTCATTCACCCTGAGCCCATATGCCTTCTACTGGTTTTCCCTAGAGCTAAGAGAAATAAAACGGATCGATTTACTCGCTCCGACGAAAGAGGCCTCGGTCCCCACCCTGACGCTGGCAGGAGATCTGAAAGACCTGTACAAGCGCAGAGGAAGGAGGACGCTGGAAGCTGCCCTGCTAAGCTACACAAGGCAGCAGCGGTGGTTTGGAGGGAAGGCGCGTTACGTCCGTTCCGGAGAGATACAAGATATTATTCCCTTACCATTCGAAACAGCGATGGCTCATTTCATTCTCTTCCAGATATGGTATTCTGAAGGAGAACCAGAAACCTATCTCATCCCCGTAACCTACGCTATAAGCGAAAAGGCAGAGCAAATCATCAACGAATTACCTCAATCCCTGGTGGCTCACCTGACATTTAAGGACAAAGACGGTGGAGGAAAAGGAGTTCTTTATAACGCCATGGTCGAGCCAGGTTTTCGTAGCTTTATGCTCAAGGCTATCTCCCGCCAGTGGCATTTTCAGGGGGAAAAAGGCGAGGTCCTTGCCTCTCATACCCGAAAGATCTTTCGCCGGTTATATGGTCGCACGAGCAGGTCTTTAGAATCTGCTCTTCTCAAAGGAGAACAAACCAACATTTCTGCAATTTATGAAGAACGCTTCAAAATGAAGCTTTACAGCCATCTTGAGGAAGGAATCAACCCTGAAGTCGAGCTTGGTCTCTTCCTCACCCAAAAGAAAGCCTTCCCCAATGCACCAGCGGTGGCTGGAGTTATCGAGTACCGGAATTCGGAAAGAGGCCAGACAGCCACCCTTGGCGTCCTCCACGAATACGTCCGCAACGAGGGAGACGCTTGGAGCTATACGCTGGACTCCCTTAAACGCTATTTTGGCCAAGCTCTGGCAACTCCAGAGGCAGAAATATCCCGACCCGGAAAAAGTTCATTGCTCGATATCTGCGAAGACGATATTCCCCCCGTGGCCAAAGAAACCATTGGAGCTTACCTAGCACTGGCGGACCTCCTGGGGCAGCGCACTGCCGAACTTCATCTGGCGCTGGCTTCGGACACAGATAATCCTGATCTTATGCCGGAACCATTCACCATTACCCACCAGCGGTCTTTGTACTATGAGATGAGGAGATTTAGCCTTGAGGTCTTGCGGCTTTTAGGACAACGCTCAAAGTGGCTTCCGGACGAGGCAAAGAAAGACGCCCAGAGGGTACTCTCTCTCCAGGATGCCCTTATAGGCCGGTTGCAGTATGTAACCAGACAGAAAATCTCCGGCATGCGCATCCGTTGCCACGGGGATTATCACCTGGGACAGGTGCTGTACACCGGCAATGACTTCGCCATCATTGACTTCGAAGGAGAGCCGCTAAGGCGCCTGGGAGAGCGACGGATCAAACGCTCTCCTTTGAGGGACATTGCCGGCATGATACGCTCGTTTCACTATGCTGCGTATGTCGCCCTGCGCGGTCAAACGCCAAATGTGCTCCGGCCAGAGGACCTGCCAGTGCTTGAAGAGTGGACGCGCTCCTGGTACCTATGGGTCTCCGCCACCTTCTTGAAATCCTACATGCAATTAACTACAGGAAATCCCATTCTGCCCCGGAAACGAGATGATATCAAGGTGATTCTGGAAGCATACCTTATCGACAAAGCAATGTACGAAGTTAACTATGAAATCAATAATCGTCCGGACTGGGTTGGAGTGCCTCTCCGGGGAATATTGCAGGTGCTAGACGATGATTCAGAGCCCATTGAGAACGTAACCCGCTCAGTACAGGAGCCAGGAGGAACAACTCAAGAACCTCGAGAGAAGGATAGACAGAAAAGCGAAAAATGAATGCTCTTTCGATTGTCCATCTGCTCCATCAACTGGCCCACCTGCACGGCATTCAAACGGCCTACTACGATGTAAATCACCACCGACAACGGGCACCTGAAGAATCTCTACTGGCGGTACTCCGCTCAATGGGATCCCCGCTCAAAAGCCTTCAGGATGTACCTTCCGCATGGCACGAACAACAGAAGATAATATGCCAGAGAGCCTTAGAACCTGTCATTGTGGCATGGAATGGAAAGCCTCCTCCCGCAGAGATCCATTTGCCCCTCAGCATGGCCGATGCCAGCATCGAATGTCACCTGATGCTGGAGAGCGGTGAACATCTGCAATGGCAATGGCATGGCACTGACTTTCCAGCATCAACCGCCATGTACGCAGACAACAGACAATATTCAGTCAAGCGTTTGCCCTTACCCGATCAGTTGCCATGGGGATACCACAGGCTTGTTCTGGATACGCCAGGAGAATGCGCCGAAAGCCTGATTATTTCAGCACCCAATGCAGCATATACTGCACAAGAGAAGCCAGATGACCGGGGATGGGGAACCTTCCTCCCACTGTATGCCCTGCACACCCAGAGAAGCTGGGGAAGCGGCAGCTTCTCAGACCTGGGCAAACTAATTAACTGGACCGCTGAAATGGGAGGCAGCGTGGTGGCTACCTTGCCATTGATGGCCACTTTCCTGAATAATTTTTTCGAACCCAGCCCTTATCTCCCCACCAGTCGCTTATTCTGGAGCGAGTTCTACCTGGATATAAATGCGATCCCCGAGCTACAGGAGTGCCATTCAGCACAGGCCCTCATGAACTCACCTGCTTTTCATAATGAACTCAAGTACCTGCGCAGTTCAGGCATGGTAAATTACAGGCGACAGATGGAGCTGAAACGCGGGATTCTCAAGGAGCTATGTCGTTGCCTGTTTGCCAAATCCTCCCGGCGGCTCGAGGAGCTCTATCATTTCGTAGAAGAGAACCAAGCTGTCGAGGAATACGCTCGCTTCCATGCAACCTGTGAAAGGCAGCACAGTTCCTGGCAACTCTGGCCACGCCGGCTACAGGAGAACTCTCCACAAGAAAGCGATTACGACGAGGAAATCAATCGTTACCATCTGTACGCACAGTGGCTAGCACACCAGCAAATGACAAGCATATCGCAGAAGGCCAGGCAGAAAGGCGTACAACTGTACCTGGATTTTCCTCTGGGAGTACATCCAGACGGCTATGATGCGTGGCATGAGCGCGGAATATTTATTCCTGACATCTCGGTCGGTGCACCTGTGGATGCCGTTTTTACCAGCGGACAGAACTGGGCATTTCCACCAATGCACCCACAGAGAGTCCGAGAACAGGGTTATAGTTATCTGATTGCCTGTTTGCGCCATCACCTTCAGCATGC
>CAZVCX010000029.1:0-3968 GCA_964626375.1 uncultured Dehalococcoidales bacterium
TGGTTTCACCCACCAACCATTCTGATCCCTCTCTGCCAGGAGCTAGAATAAGATAGCGACATCCGATTTTTTCACCGTCACTGGTTTCAACCGCATTAATTTTATCTCCACCAGCAATGATACTCTTCACCATTGTATCAAGCTTTATATCTATCTTGCATGACAGATATTCATACATAGCCTTTAACACCTGATAACAGTTTTCTGTTCCCATATGACGCAATTTGATAGGGACTAGCTTTAGCCCAGCCAAAGTTGCCCGATGTTCCAGACTGGCTACTGCATTCCCCACTCCATAGATTTTAGGTGGAGCCCCGAACTTAAGATATACGGAGTCGACATAATCAACAAGCTCCTCAACCTGACGTAGTCCAATCAAATCTCGAAGGCGGCCACCGACTCGGGAGGAAAGAGTTAATTTACCATCACTGAAAGCGCCTGCGCCTCCAAACCCACTTACAAGGTGGCAGGGAGAACAAAGCATACAGCGTTCTCCTTTTTGTAGACTGGGGCATATTCGTTCATCGATTTCCCGCCCCTTATCTAGAAGAAGTACACTGAGGCCGCTCTGGCATAGATTGAGACTGGCGAAGATACCGGCCGGGCCGGCTCCTACAATAACAACATCATATTTCTTGGATAGAGACATGTCCCATCCAGGCCTTCAATACCTTCGATGCCAATCCTCATCTACTTCACTGAATTTTAACTTGGTATACCAGGGGATTCCACGAGCGTTGGCCAAATCCGTCAAGCTGGCCAATCTCTCGACCACGATAGTCGACAAGAAGCTATTTCTCGCTTCTCGAGAGACAATTGAAGTGGCTTCTTGCCAGAGGGCCCGTCCACCGAGAAAACCCGAGGCCCCAGCATGGCAGGCTACTTCAACTTGCTGGCAGAATATATCGTAGTCTACCCCGGCGCTAAGGATGACCCAGGGGACTCTACTGGCCTCGTTAAGCTTATAACAGAGATCTCCCCATTTATCCTTATCGCTCTGGTACTCCGGGTCAGCAGGAAACTCAGCCTTGAGTATATCTATAGGCAGTGAAGTAATTTGTTTCGCCGTCTCTATAACTATCTCCGGCTTCATCGCAGCAAATTCTTCTCTCCCTTCATTTACGCGATAGCTAACTGGCTCCACCACAAGTGGAATATCCTCAGCAAGACAATCATCAGCCAATTTACTTACTAAATCTAATTGCCGCGAAGCAACGCTTGTATCAGGGCGATAATAGAGCAATAGCTTGGCCGCTGATGCCCCCATCCTCTTTACCTTACGAACATTCCAATCAGGCACCAGAGTTGTAATTCTTTCTCCACTACTTCCGGAGTAGCCACTTTCCTCCAAGCTTACCAGCAAACCCGTGTTCTTGGATAAAACTCCAGTTGTTATCGCCTGAGCAGCACCATAAATGGGATCGAGCAATATGGCGCTGGCATGCGAATCTAAAATCCGACACAAATCCAGCTTAAAATCAACCATCGTTTGATAACTAACTTCCTGCAGACTATCCCCGGACAGCATTTTCTTCAGAGATCCTCTATGATCAAGAGCACACATGGTCATGATCCCTTTATCGTTTGCCAGTTGCTGCAATCCTCTTAACTTCCCTACGGATAACTTATTCATATCTATACCGCCAGCACTTTCATTAGCTTCAGCAAGTTGCTATCCAACTCCTTTTGCATCTCCCATGTCTCTCGCAAAGGAGTTAATCTTATCACCCCATTTATTTCCCCCACCATATACCCTGTCTCTCCCGCAACCAGAGCATCCACTGCTGCGCTCCCCAATTTGCCAGCTAGAATTCTATCTCTGGCTGTGGGCGTCCCGCCTCTCTGTACATGCCCCAAAACGCAAACCCTGTAGTTAAGTCTCAATCTTTCCCAGACCTGCTGGGCAATGGGGAATACTCCTCCGGCATCATCTCCCTCAGCCACTACTACGATATGGGATTTCTTACCCCTCTTGAGACTATTATGTATATCACTAGCAAGTTCATCTATCCTGGTCTCAACTTCCGGTATAAGGATGTTTTCAGCTCCGGCTGCAATCCCTACATCCAATGCTATAAAGCCCCTCTTCCTGCCCATAACCTCAATAAAGAATGTGCGCCCTGACGCCCCGGCAGTATCCCTGATCTTGTCAATGGCATCCAGAGCAGTATTCAATGCGGTATCAAAGCCAATGCTGTAGTCAGTGCCATAAATATCATTATCAATGCTACCCGGTATACCGACTATCTTTACATCTCTTCCCTGAGCCAAGACCGTACCCCCTCGGAAGGTGCCATCACCTCCTATGAGGATCAACCCACTAATGTTTCTTTGCCGCAGAACTTGAATTGCTTTCTCAATACCTGCAGATGTTTTCATCTCATCACAGCGGCTGGTTCCCAGAAAAGTCCCCCCCCTCTGCAGGATATTGGCTACTGACCTGGGAGACAGCTTTACAAAGTCATTTTCAAGCAGGCCCTTATAGCCATCACGGATTCCTTCTACTCTTACCTTATATCTGGCTGCGCTACGAACAACTGCTCTTATACAGGCATTCATTCCAGGAGCATCTCCTCCACTGGTTAAAACAGCGAACTTCTCCATAGCTTTTGATTATAACACATATCCGTAAGCGCTCAATTCCACTACGCACACAACTTATAACTCCTGATAAGAGCTGCATCCAATATGCCAAGCACTATATTTACAGGTAGCCCTCTTAGACAAGGCCTACTCGAAATTACAAGAGAGACTGTTAAAAATTATCCTTCATAAAAGATGGAATTCTACTATATCCTTGTCCTGAAGCACGTGCTTCTTACCTACTCTTTGCCCCACACATCTATCTGGATTCCAGATGATAGCATGGTTCAGTTTGGGGCAGAGATCCCCTTCGTGCATACTCTGGAACAATTCTTTGACCGTGGTGCCTTTTCTTAACATTAAAGGCTTATCTTGAGCGACATCGCTGCTCATATCTTTAAGATAGATGCGGATCATCCCCACCAACTCATATATTACCTTTTTGAGATCTGCCATCCCTCTACCTTCCCGAGCTGAAATGGCAATCATGGGGAAATGCATAGCGTACTGTGAGTGCAAAATATACCAGTTGTTGTTTGCTCCTACCACATCATCTTTATTCCCCACGATGAGTACACTTTGTGAGCGCTGGCCAAAAGCTATTTCTCCAAAAGCTCTAGCTCCCAGCTCCACTCCACATCCCACAAGCCCCTGGAGAGAACTCCTCACCTGGCTCAACGGCTCCCGAGAGAGATCTATTATAATGATAACCAGATCAGCACATGCCCTGGTATCCATCAATAAGAGCCCTCTATCTTCACCTTCTGTCACCGGCACGTTGATCATTCGTATTTGGATGTCCTCGAATCTCATTATACGGTGTGGGGAAACTCCAGCGGGGGAGATAGAAATACCCTCCATCACGGGAGATTCAACCAATGAATTCAGGACGTACTCTTTACCTGCCCCCGGCAAGCCAGTGATTATTACCTGACTGACACCTCTTGCTCCCTGCATGGTCCTATTCTAACACCATTTCCGAGGCAGTTTACCTCAAAAAACAAAAACATCTCCCGCACTTACATAGCGCGGGAGATGTAAATATCCGCCACACTTATACCAGTAAAGCCGTATCAGCTTTTCTTAAGTGAACTGCGCAACTTCTCAGTAGCCTCGAGATCAAGATTCATGGTCTTATCATCAATAACGACTCCATAATCCTCTCTGGCCTTCTCAATGCTTACATACTGATTGAAAACATCGTGCTGCACCAGTTCTGGATCCCGCTCCAATGGATCTCCATAACCTCCTCCTCCAGGAACATCGATGGTCACAACATCTCCTGGACCAAACTGAGTTAGCCCATAGGGATTTCCATCAACTCCATTCACCAGGAAATAAGCCTTCCTTCCAGAATGGCCTCCAAACAGGCCCTCAGGGGGATA
>CAZVCX010000030.1:0-4560 GCA_964626375.1 uncultured Dehalococcoidales bacterium
CGTGGGAATGAAAATAGGTAGCGGTGGAGTAAACGTGATACTGAAGAGCAGTGAGATTCATGAACTTGAGCCGGGCCAGATTCTGGTTACCGATATGACAGATCCCGATTGGGAGCCCATAATGAAGATTGCCGGTGGCATAATTACTAACAAGGGTGGCAGAACATGCCATGCGGCAATAGTCAGCCGTGAACTGGGCGTCCCCTGCGTTATAGGATGTGGTAATGCTACCGAGGTGTTAGAGGGAGTAAAAGAGGCCACGGTTGATTGTTCGGAGGGCGAGGGCAGGATATACGAGGGAAAGTTGAAATATCGGGTGAATGAAATAGCCCTGGATAATCTTCCTCGGCCACGTACTCAGATAATGATGAATGCAGGCATTCCCGGTACTGCCTTTATACATGGCCAGATTCCCAATGATGGCGTGGGGTTGGCAAGGGAAGAATTCATTATTAATTCCTATATAGGAATACACCCCCTGGCATTGATAGAGTACGATAAGTTAAAGAAGCTGGCGAAAGATGATGCTATGGTTGCGGAGGCAATTGAGAAAATAGAAGAAAAAAGTCACCTCTATGAAGACAAGGCACAGTTCTTTGTTGACAATTTGGCGATGGGAATTGCAAAGATAGCGGCGGGTTTCTATCCCAATGATGTTATCGTTCGATTTTCTGATTTCAAGACGAATGAGTATGCCAATCTAACTGGCGGTTACCTCTATGAACCCGAGGAAAATAATCCGATGATAGGTTGGAGGGGAGCCTCTCGTTATTATGACGATAAATTTAAACCCGCCTTTGGTTTAGAATGCAAGGCAATAGAGAAGGTGAGGGGAGAAATGGGTTTGACGAATGTGAAGGTCATGGTTCCTTTCTGCCGTACTATAGAGGAAGGGAGGAGGGTAATAGAGACGATGAAGGAGTTTGGCTTGAGGCAGGGAGACAATGGGCTGGAAGTATATGTAATGTGTGAGATCCCTGCAAATGTGATCCTGGCCGACGAATTTGCGGATATATTTGATGGTTTCAGTATAGGTTCGAATGACCTGACGCAGTTGATTCTTGGCCTGGACAGGGATTCTGGCCTCGTAGCCAACATTTTTGACGAGAGAAATGAAGCTGTCAAGAGAATGGTGAAGAGCGTTATAGAGGCTGCGCATAAGCATAAGCCGAAGCGGAAGATAGGCATATGTGGACAGGCACCGAGTGATTTTCCCGAGTTTGCTGAGTTTCTGGTAGAATGTGGTATAGATTCTATTTCACTGAATTCTGATGTTGTGCTATCAACTCGTTTGAATATAGCCGAGGTTGAGAGGAAGATAGGATTTAGAAACAGATGAAGTTGATCGTAGGGGAATTGGCCTTATTGGTAGTACTGTGAGAAAAGACAGCAAGACGAATATAATCTTGTTGCTGGCATTGCAGAGAATTGAGAAGTGTGTTGCGTCGTCAGAGACAGGCAAGCTGGATGTTCTCTATCTGTAAGTTGTTAGAGCAGCTTGAGCGCCCAGGCAGTTCTCGTTCGAGCGTGTCTGGAAGATGTAATTTCCTTTGAAATAAGATCATCTTTTGCCGGGGAGAAAGGGCTTATGAGCTTGTGTTAGGTGGGGAATGAAAGTGAGCTGGGCATTTTCAGTTATGTTAATAGAAGAGCTTAATGCTGGTATTTATTATGTTTAGAGAGGGAGAAAAGTTAATCTTTTCAATCGGCCTTGAGGTGTTAATACCTAGATGAGTCTAATTGCCGAGGTAAAGCAAAAAACAGATATCGTGGAATTCATTTCCCAGTACGTCGCTTTGCAAAAGGCTGGGCGTAACTTCAAGGGTTTATGCCCTTTCCACTCCGAGAAGACTCCTTCGTTCTTTGTCTTTCCTGATCAACAGACGTGGCATTGTTTCGGGGCTTGTGGTACCGGAGGCGATGTAATTTCGTTTCTCATGAGAAAAGAGCAGGTTGATTTCCGTGAAGCTCTCTCCATTCTGGCGGAGAGAGCAGGTATCTCCTTGAGCTTGGCTGAAAAGGAGGGGACTAAGGAAGATGAAGAGAAAGAAGCATTGTTTCGGCTTAATAGATCTGCAACAGAGTATTATCAGCACATGTTATTGGATAGCAGGGAGGGAGAGGAGGCCAGAAGGTATCTGGACAAAAGAGGAGTTGCCCGCGAAATCGTATTGGAATTTTGCCTGGGCTTCAGCCCGGGTGGCCACGAGGGATTGAAGAAATATCTGGTTGATAAGGGCTATGAAGAAAAAGATTTGATCAAGGCTGGCTTGGTTATGGAGAGGAAGGATGGCGGTATTAATGATCGTTTCTTTGAGCGCCTGATGTTCCCTATCTTTGATGGCCTCAGCAGGGTAACTGGTTTTGGTGCCAGGTCGCTGGGTGATGCCCTCCCTAAATATATTAATTCGCCGAAAACGCTGATTTTTGATAAGAGCAGTGAATTATATGGGATCGATCGGGCCATATCTGCAATTAGAGAAAAGAAATCTGTAGTAATTGTGGAAGGATATCTGGATGCCCTGTCGCTTCATCAGCATGGCTGGAGAAACGTGGTGGCTGCTATGGGGACATCTCTGACAGAGAAGCAGGTAGCCATCATCAAGAGGTTGACCAAGAGCGTTTTTCTAGCACTTGATGCTGATGCCGCTGGAGAAGAAGCTATTCTGAGGGGAATGGAAGTGATAAACCGGGCAGGGGATAGAAAAGTAGTGCCGGTGCCAGTTTCATCTGGATTGGTTAGGTGTGAAAGCGTGCTGGATGCTGAAATTAAAGTCGTTGCATTATCTCAGGGCAAGGATCCTGACGAAATAATAAGAAAAGATCCGTCGCTGTGGCAGAACATGGTGGAACATGCACTTCCCTTGCTTGATTTTGCTATCGGTTCTGTGTTGGGCAAATTGGACATTGATAAAGCTGCAGATAAGTCCCGAGCCATAGAAAAGCTGTTGCCACTGCTGCGAGAGATAAAGGACCCCATAAGGCGTGCCCAGTATGTTCAGAAACTGGCGAGGCAGCTTAAGGTAAGTGAAGCTATTCTACTGTCTTATATCAAGAAGTCGGAAATTAGCGGGGTGAAGCGAAGAGAAGATAATGCAATTGTGGGGAAGCAATTCTCTCGCCATCTTGCCTCCAATGCCCTTGAAGAGTACTGTCTGGCCCTGTTGCTTCAATATCCAGAGCTTCGCCATTTATCTGCAGAACTGGTCCCGGAATACTTTCAGCATATGGAGAATAGGGAACTTTTTGCCCGGTGGCAGCAGTTATCTGATATTTCTAATTTCGAAAGCCAACTTGACGATATCCTTGCTGAACATCTATACTATCTACAGCATAAAAATTTCCCCCCGGCGATTTATCAGAGCAGCCAAGAACGGCAACTTGTCCTCCAAGATTGTATTCTGCGTTTGAAAGAATGGCTGTTTCGGTCGTTGCAGAAAGAGGGAGTAAGATCCGATCAGCAGCTTCAGGAAATTTTTATCCAGAGGGCAAGGGGAATAGCAAAATGAGTCCAATTGAGAGCGAGAATATGGAATTAGATGATGAGGAGTCAATCGAGTCTTCTGATGAGGAGGTTGATGTGGACGTAACCCAGAGCATATCCGTACAGGAAAGGGAAGAGGAAGGAATTTCCCCGATATCTCTGGAAGGGCATGAAATAATCGATGATTCTACGAGGATGTATCTTCAGGAGATCGGGAGAGTATCGCTTCTTACGGCTGGAGAGGAGGTGGTTATATCCGGCAAGACGGAGAGGGGAAGGTATTTAGTCAAAATTGAGGAGACTTATTTCAATGAGCACAAAAGGATGCCTTCTCCAATTGATGTAGTCGTATACCTGCTTTCTGAATTGATCAGGTATCGCCCACTCGTTGAGAAAATCTGGAATTACAATCAAATAAGCTCACCATGTGATGGTATTGGAGTGGTTAAGAATCAAGAATTTCGTTCTGTTGTAGATGGAGTAATAGATTTAGTGATGGTCAATTTCCTCAGCAAAGAGGTGGGAGAAGATGCATCCACCATACAGGAAGCCATGGTAGATATCTCTCTGATCTGCAATATTTTGCCACAGGAGGTATTGAATCTTATCGGAGAGAGGGCTTCATGGGAGGATTTAGAAAACCTATTGCACGATGAGCAGTTCCTGATGCAACTTGGTGAACAGCTCGGATTGCAGGGTTTCTTCGAAGAAATAAAACGTGAATCCAAGGAAGCGGAACAGGAGCTCATGGCAGCAAACCTGCGGCTGGTGGTTAGCATTGCCAAAAAGTATATTGGTCACGGCATGTCTTTTCTCGATCTTATACAAGAAGGAAATATAGGGCTCATCAGGGCAGTTGAGAAATTTCAGTACAGGAAGGGATATAAATTTAGTACTTATGCTACTTGGTGGATCAGGCAGGGAATTACGCGTGCTATAGCAGACCAATCTCGCACTATACGCATTCCCGTGCATATGGTTGAAACAATTAATAAGCTGTTGCGGGCGATGCGCCAGTTGACTCAAGAGCTCGGGCATGAACCCACGCATGAAGAAATTGGTGCTCGGCTGGGCGT
>CAZVCX010000031.1:0-4004 GCA_964626375.1 uncultured Dehalococcoidales bacterium
TTGGCTTCCTCGTCTACGACGTCGGGAGAATATCCATTTTCTACCACATTCCATATCCTGTTTAGCCAGCGGCTTATGCCTCTTATACCTCTGTCACTCCATCCGCCTCCAAGTTCCCAGGGACCAATGAACATCAAATAGGCTCGAATGGTATCAGCTCCCATTGTGGAAACGTATTTGTCCGGGGCGATCACGTTCCCTTTAGATTTGCTCATCTTTCCTCCGTGGTAAGCGATGATCCCCTGGTTGAAGAGGCGTTTAAATGGTTCATCAAAATTGATCAGGTTTCTATCTATGTCTCGCATTGCTTTGATAAAAAAGCGAGAATAGAACAGGTGCATGACAGCATGTTCGGCTCCGCCCGTATACAGGTCTACGGGCAACCAGTATTTCAGTTTTTGTATATCAAATGGACCTGCATCTGCTCTGGTGCTGGAATAGCGCAGGTAATACCAGGAAGAACACATGAACGTGTCCAGCGTATCTGTTTCTCTCTGCGCTGGTCCTGAGCATATGGGACAGGTTGTGTTAACGAATTCGGGGCAGTGTTTCAGAGGGGATTCCCCTGTTGGCCTGAATTCGGCATTGGGAGGGAGTAAAACGGGCAGGTCTTCTTCCGGCACGGGCACTGTTCCACATTTGGGGCAGTAGACTACTGGTATGGGAGCTCCCCAGTATCGTTGTCTGGATATGAGCCAATCGCGGAGGCGATAGGTAACAGCTCTTTTGCCGAAGCCCCTTTTCTCGATCAGATCGCAGACTGCTTCGTATCCCCTCTCGCTTGATAGGCCATTGAATTCTCCTGAATTTATCATTATTCCCTGTCCATCGTACGCTTGAAGAACTTCGTTGCCAGCATGCTCCGGTAGATCAATAACAGGACGAATGGGTAGATGGAACTTTCTGGCAAATTCAAAATCGCGTTCGTCATGAGCAGGCACTCCCATGACGGCGCCGGTGCCATAAGAGGGCAGTACATAGTCAGTGATCCATATGGGCACCTTCTCTCCATTTAGCTTGTTGATGGCGTAGCTTCCTAAGAAGGCTCCGGTTTTCTCTCGATCCATGGATGTTCTCATGTAATCGGCCTGTCGTCTACACCAGGAAATATATTCTGCTACTTCTTTTTGGTGATCTGGAGTAGTTAACTGGGGAACCAGGGGATTTTCTGGTGCCAGAAGGAAAAAAGTAACTCCAAAAATAGTATCGGGGCGAGTGGTAAACACCTTTATTTCTTTTTGTTCCAGGCCTTCGCACTCAAGGCCAAAGGAAATTTCAGCTCCTTCGCTCTTCCCGATCCAGTTTTTTTGCATGGTCTTTATCTTCTCAGGCCAAACCAGTCCGCTGAAATCGAGCAGCTCTTCAGCGTACTGAGTAATCTTTAGGAACCACTGCTCCAGGTCTTTTTTGTTTACCTCGGTGCCACAGCGTTCACAGAGATTTCCACCTACAACCTGTTCATTAGCCAGCACAGTTTTACAGTTGGGGCACCAGTTGACAGGGGCCTTGGCTCGATAGGCTAAGCCCGCTTGATAAAATTTGAGAAAAAACCACTGAGCCCATTTATAATATTCAGGATGGCAGCTAATTACTTCGCGGGTCCAATCATAAATTGCTCCCATGCTCTTGAGTTGGCGGCGCATTTTTTCTATGTTGTTGATTGTCCACTCATATGGATGTATGCTGTGCTTGATAGCTGCATTTTCTGCGGGCAACCCGAAGGCATCAAACCCCATGGGATGTAGAACGTTGAATCCCTGCATCCTCTTAAACCGGGCGTAGACGTCTGAAGGTGCCATAGCATACCAGTGCCCGATGTGTAGGTCTCCAGATGTATAAGGGAGCATGGTCAGGGCATAGAACTTTGGCAGGTTGCTGCTCTCACTTACTTCATAAAGATGATCTGCGTCCCATCTTTCCTGCCACTTATTCTCTATTTCCTGCGGTTGATATCTATGCGCCATAGCGGAGTGAAGTTTAACTCAATTTGGGGCAAATTTAAAGGCTATCGGCAGAGATACAGGAGGAGCGATGCCGTAGAAGCAGTGCTTGGATTTGTAAAGAATGCCTCTAATAACATGACGATCACGGCAACCTCCCTGATTGATTTCCACAGGAAGGCTGCCGTGGAAGAGAAAATATTTGCTGCATTTTAGAAAGGACAGTCCATTGTAATATTAGACTTTTCCAATTCTAAATACCTTGGTGCCACAAACAGTGCAAACTCCTTGCACTGCTGGCCGACCGTTTTTTAGAGTAATCTGCTGAGGGTTTTTAATTTCTCTCTTTTGTCTGCACTTCATGCAATAAGCTGTTGCCATCGCTTCCTCCTTACAGGTTATTTGCCTTATTGTGGCTATACGTACAGCGTTTTGTCAATACCTTTTGGCTTAGTTGATGTGTTTTTGTGCCCTACCAGTGGGTCTGGTATAATCTGGCCGTTGCTCATATAGAGATGTTGCAAGAAATTGCAAAAATGAGAGCCTATTCCTCATTGTAAATATCTGAGCAGCCGGGGTTTTGCTTTACCTGAAAGAGATTGTTGACGTTCCCTCGCTTGAGTAATAAATCTGGAGGTAAGTAATGAAGTTCGTAAGACGATTTGAGGATGTTGGATTGAGCGATGTATCTCTGGTGGGCGGAAAGAATGCGTCTCTTGGGGAGATGATACGGAATCTGGAACAGCAAGGAGTAAGCGTGCCATCGGGATTTGCCATTACATCTGAAGCTTACAGGTACTTAATCGAGGAGGCGGGGTTGGGCTCCAAGATCAGGGATGCCATGGAAGGGCTGGATACGCACGATATGAGAGGGCTTTTACAGAGAGGCGAAAAGGTAAGGAACCTGATAAGAAATGCAACTTGCCCTAAAGAGCTGCAGGAGGAGATAAGGGCTTCCTACCGGGAGATGGAAGAGCGATATGGCAAAAATGTGGATGTTGCGGTAAGAAGTAGCGCAACGGCGGAGGACCTACCCAACGCTTCTTTTGCCGGACAGCAGGAGACCTATTTGAATGTGAGGGGTGAAGATGAGCTGATTGGCAAGGTTATGGAGTGCTTTGCATCCCTGTTTACGAACAGGGCTATATCCTATCGGGAGGACAGGGGGTTTGGGCATTTTGACGTTTATCTCTCCGTCGGGGTCCAGAGGATGGTCCGTTCTGATTTGGCCTGTTCGGGAGTTATATTTTCCATAGACACGGAATCGGGTTTTAGAGGAGCAGTTTATATAACGGGCTCTTATGGCCTGGGAGAGAACGTGGTACAGGGGATGGTGAATCCCGATCAATTTTACGTTTTCAAACCCACATTGAAGAAGGGCTTCAGGCCAATAATCGAAAAGAAGCTTGGCACCAAAGAGCAGAGGCTAATTTATAAAGATGAGGCAGGTGGCACGAAGCAGGAGGTGGTTAAAGCTGAAGATAGAAACAAGTTTGTGCTGGATGATGAAGAGGTCCTTACGCTGGCAAAGTGGGCCTGTATTATAGAGGACCATTATGGCAAACCCATGGATATCGAGTGGGCGAAAGATGGCAAGACCAACGAAATCTTCATAGTTCAGGCGAGGCCAGAGACGATACATTCGTTACAGGGAACATCCTTGCTCAAGACTTATGTTCTTGAAGAGGGAGGTAAACTGTTGCTCACGGGCGAATCCGTGGGAATGAAAATAGGTAGCGGCGGAGTGAATGTAATACTGGAGAGCAGCGAGATTCATAGGCTTGAGCCGGGCCAGATTCTGGTTACCGATATGACAGATCCCGACTGGGAACCCATAATGAAGATCGCCGGTGGCATAATTACTAATAAGGGTGGCAGAACGTGTCATGCGGCGATAGTCAGCCGCGAACTGGGCGTTCCATGCGTTATAGGATGTGGTAATGCCACCGAGGTGTTAGCGGAAGTAAAAGAGGCCACTGTTGATTGTTCGGAGGGTGAAGGCAGAATATACGAGGGAAAGTTGAAATATCGGGTGAATGAAATAGCCCTGGATAATCTTCCTCG